>JAIBAQ010000110.1 GCA_019695095.1 Candidatus Hydrogenedentota bacterium | reverse complement strand
AAAGAATGCGAGACCTGGGTCAATCTCGGCCTGCATCCTCACGTCGTCAGTTGCTATTACGTGCGTCGCCTGGGCGGCGTGCCCCGCGTGTTTGCCGAGTACGTGGACGGCCAGTCTCTGTGGCACTGTATACAAGACGGGCGCATGTACAAAGGCGGCCCTCGCCGGGCGGTCGCCCGCATCATCGACATCGCCATCCAGACCGCCTGGGGACTGCAACACGCCCACGACCAGGGACTCGTCCATCAGGACGTCAAACCCGCGAATATTCTCATCTCCCAGGAAGGCGTGGCAAAGGTCACGGACTTCGGTCTCGCCCGCGCAATCGAGGCCGCCGCCAACGGCGAAGGCGGCGTGGACTTTGTCGGCATGACACGCGCCTATTGTTCGCCGGAGCAATCCAATCGCGAAAAAATGACCCACGCCACCGATGTGTGGAGCTGGGGTATTTGCGTTCTCGAATGCTTCACCGTGAAGACCGTCTGGAAACGCGGTCAAGACGTGCCCGAGGTGTTGACTCGCTATCTGGAGCAAGCCGCCGAGCGCCCCGGATTGCTGCCGATGCCGCCTCGCCTCGCGGAGGTGCTCCGGCGCACGTTCCAGGTCAGTCCCGAAGCGCGCCCTCGCAGCATGAACGAGATCGCCGAAGAACTCGTCAAGTGCTACCGCGAAGTGACCTCAACGGAGTATCCCCGCAAACGCCCGAAATTCACTTCGGTGTCCGGCAACAACCTCAACAACCGGGCCATGTCCCTGCTCGACTTGGGGCGGTCGGACCATGCGGAACAACTCTGGGACCAGGCGCTCAAATCGGATCCCTACCACCCCGAGTCCAACTACAACGTCGGGCTGGTGCGATGGCGCAGCGGGCGCCTTACCGATGACGCCCTGCTGCAGCGGTTGTTGAACGTAAGCAAACTGCATCCCAAAGATTGGATGCCCGCATACCTCATCGCGCAAGTCCACGCCGAACGCGGCGATTTCCGCACGGCGGCCCGCTTTCTAGGCACGTTGCCCGAGGCGGAACGAAACCGCCGCGAAGTCGTCTCGCTCATCAACACCATCCGCGAACGCGCCGAACGTTCCTGCCACTACGTGCAGAGTATCGAGGCGCACAACGATGCCGTAACCTGCATTGCCTTAAGCGCCAACGCCAAGCTCATCGCATCGGGTAGCGAAGACAATACCCTGAAATTATGGGATTCCGTCACGACGCAATGCGTGCGGTTGTTTGAGGGGCATCAGAACACCGTCACGCGCGTTTTGATCAGCGACGACGAACGATACGCTATCTCGGCGTCGCAGGATCGCACCATCCGAATCTGGGACATTCCCCGTAACGGGTGCGCCGGCGTGTTTGAAGGACACCGCGACTCGGTGCAGTGCATCAGCTTCTGCGCCGAACGCCAACGTCTCCTGTCCGCTGGATTGGATGGCGCGTTGCGGCTCTGGGACTTTGGCAAACGCACCTGCGTCGAAACGATGGAAGGCCATCGAACGGCGCTCGAAGCATGCGCATTGTCTGCGGACGGACTCTTTGCCGTTTCGGGAGGCAACGACCGAGTCATCATGATGTGGGACATGTCCGTCTGTCGCCCCTGCGGGACGCTCGAAGGGCACACGGATGTCGTGAGCACGCTCGCCGTCAGCCAAGACGGTAAACGTGTTCTATCCGGCAGCCACGACCGAACTCTCCGCTATTGGGATGTGGATACGGGTAAGTGCCTTCGCGTCATGGAAGGTCACCCGGGACCTGTCCGCACGCTCGCGTTCACCCCCGACGGTCTGCACGCCGTGTCTGGAGGCCGGGATGGAGCCCTCCGCCTGTGGGAATTGACAACCGGGCGCTGCCTGCACACCTTCACCGGACATCCCGCTGAAGTCAGCGGAATTGCCGTCTCCGGCGACGGACATACCGTCGCTTCCGCAAGCCGCGATCACACCGTTGCCACATGGCAACTATCGGATATCGGACAACCCTATTCCGCGCCCACGGTGATTTGCCAAGCCGTCACCAGCGAAGACGTCGTCAATGTCGGCCAAGCCTTTGACCAAGCGCTCCGAAAAGCGAGGAAGGCCCGCGAACAAGGCGACGTCCTCGCCGCCGCGCGGCACGTTCGCGAAGCGCGTAACCAGCCGGGACAAAACCGCGCGCCCGAAGCCTTGCTCGAATGGCGGCAACTCTATGTCCGATTGCCTCGCGGCGCGTTCCGAAGCGCTTGGGAGTTCACGCGACTCTCCGGTACCGGTGAACGCATCAAGGATATCCGTACGACACCCAGCGGCCGGTACGCCCTTGCCCTTAGCGGGGAGAACACCATCGCAATCTGGGACCTGAACGAACAGAAGGTTGTAGTCGATTTCGAACGTGACGCTTCTCCTGTCGAAGCAATCTGCATGACCGACGACGGCCAATTCGTACTCACCGGCGGCTGGGACGTAAAACTGTGGGACGCGCGGCGTGGCGTATGCCTTCGTAGCTTCGAACGCCTTTCTGACATGGTCAATGCGCTTGATTTCAGCATGGACGGCCGGTTCGCCCTCTCCGCGGGCAACAAGATGATCCGCCTTTGGGACGTCGACTCCGGCCAATGCCTGAGCGAAATCGTTGACCACCCCGGCGACATCACTTCTATTCGCTGGTTGGCCGATGGTCGCCATGCCATTGCAGGCGGCGAAGACAAACGCCTGCGTGTGTGGGACATCGCCACGGGCTCTTGCCGGGGCGTACTCGAAGGACACTCGAATCCCATTACCGCACTCAACGTGAGTCCCGACGGCACACTCGCCATTTCCGGCAGCGGTTCTTTGCTGGGGCGGCCGGGCGAGGTCATGCTGTGGAGTCTCGAGACGGGCGCATGCCTTCGTTCCTTCGAGGGCCACACAGGGCGCGTCTCTACCGTGCAAATCAGCGGCGACAACCGCTTCGCGCTTTCCGGAAGCTCAGACCATACGGTCCGCCTCTGGGAGTTTGCGACCGGCCGCGTCGTCTTCAGCACCGAAGCGCACGCCGACGGCGTCGAATCGGCCGTGCTCAGTTGCGACGGTTCCTTCATCGTCTCCGGCGGCAAAGAAGGCGGTATTCGCGTCTGGACCCTCGATTGGGATCTGGAAGACCGCAATCCCGCTCCGTGGGACGACGGAGCCCGCGCCTGCCTGGAGCGGTTTCTAACAATTCACACGCCCCCTTCAGGCCGTCTGCCTGCACATCGCACGCCCTCGCAGAAAGAAATCGCCGCCGCGCTTACCCGGCGCGGCAAAGCCACATGGACCGACGCCGACATTCAGCGTTTCTTCTTCGCGCTCGGATGCGCGGGCTACGGTTGGCTAGATAGCACCGGCGTCATGGCGCAACTCGAGCAAAGCGCCGCCACCTGGCGCGGACCCAGGTCGATTCCACTCGCACAAGCTTCCGGAGCGGACCAGGGCATCATGAGCCGCTTTCTTCATCGATTCACCGGTGACTGATGCAATGCGACGGCATTTCAGCCGCTGTCCACATCGTCCACTGCTTCACAGTGCGCATGAACCCGCTTATATCGGCGCAATCTGGCGTCGAAAGCTATCAGGGTTACCATGAAACGGCGTGAACTGATCAATCTCGGAATCGTACATCGCGACGCGTTGGACGCAGCGACGGAGGCACTCGCATCCGCCGCAGGCGCAGGCATGCGCAAACGTGAACTGCGCGAGAAGGTGCGCGCCGTAGTCGCGCGTCCCGCCGATCATTTCGAAGACCCGCATTTTGCAGCGCTTGCGAAAGCGCTGTGCAAAGAGCCGCCCGTGCATTTCGCGCCCCAGCGCACGTCTGGACCTGCGCCCTACCGCACGTGGGGCACGAACCTCGACCGTGAGTCCATTGAGCAAATGGACAATGCCTGTTCACTGCCCGTCTCTGTCGTCGGCGCGTTGATGCCCGACGCGCACGTCGGTTACGGCTTGCCCATCGGCGGCGTGCTCGCGACGGACAACGCCGTGATCCCGTATGCCGTCGGGGTCGATATCGCCTGCCGCATGAAGATGACCGTTCTCGATCTACCTCCTCATGCGTTGACCGGCCAGACCGATCGCCTGAAGAACGCCCTTGAGCGCGAGACGCAGTTTGGCGTCGGCGCAACGTTCAAGAATCCGCGCAAGCACGATGTGATGGACGAAGACTGGTCGGTATCGCCCGTGACCGCCCGTATGAAAGACAAAGCGTGGGCGCAATTGGGCACGAGCGGCAGCGGCAACCATTTCGTCGAATACGGAACACTCGACGTGATGACCGACGAGCTGACGATTCCGCGCGGCGCCTACTTGGCCCTCTTGAGCCATAGCGGCAGCCGTGGCACGGGCGCGCAAGTCGCGGACCACTACAGCAAACTGGCGGCGAAGCTGCACCCGGAGCTTCCCAAGAATCTCGTGCACCTGGCGTGGCTTTCCATGGATTCCGAGCCGGGCCAGGAGTATTGGAACGCCATGCAGTTAATGGGCCGCTATGCCGCCGCAAACCATGCGTGCATCCACAAGCACGTGGCGAAAGCGCTCGGCGTGCGCACACTGCTCGATATCGAAAACCACCACAACTTCGCGTGGATTGAGCGACACCAAGGCCGCGACGTGGTCGTGCACCGCAAAGGCGCAACACCCGCCGGCGAGGGTGTATTGGGGATTATCCCCGGCTCGATGGCAACGCCTGGTTACCTCGTGCGCGGGAAGGGGCACCCCGAATCGCTGCATTCGGCCTCACACGGGGCCGGACGCCGCATGAGCCGCAAGAAAGCCAAAGAGACGCTCACCTGGAGCGACACGAAGAAATACCTTGACGAGCGCGGAGTGACCGTACTCTCCGCGGGCATCGACGAAGCCCCCATGGCCTACAAAGACATTGAGCAGGTCATGGCCGCCCAAGAAGACCTCGTCGAAATCCTCGCGCGATTCACGCCCAAGCTCGTGAAGATGGCCCCCGCCGGCGAACGTCCTGAAGACTGATCTCCAGTCTTTCTGCTTGCCGCTCGGCGATCGTGGTGCCACGGGTGCGGGCGTCTTTGTCCACCTCGTCGTGCCTGTCCATGTTCGTCCGTGTGCGTCCGTGTTCTCCCATCCCCATGTCCTCAATCCCCGTTCAGATCTTGCCCACCAAATCCTTTGTGACCACCACGGTCACCCATGGACTCCGCACCGATACCAACTCGATTCCCTCGAATCCCTTGCCCTGCGCAAGGTCCATTGCGATGGGCGCGATGTCGGTAAGACCTCCGAAATCGAAATCATTGCGACGTGAACCACATGGATGATTTTGCCGCTTCGCGGTGTTCCAACATGGGTATGCCCTTGGTGTGCCTGATGATGCGCGCGGTCCAGGCGCGATTTGCGGTACAATTCCCCGATAGTTTCGACCTGCGAGAAGACCTGTGAGAACGATAGAACTCCTTGCCCCGGCACGAGATGCGGAGTGCGGCATGGCGGCCATCCGCTGTGGCGCGGACGCCGTGTACGTTGGCGCGCCGAAGTTTGGCGCGCGCGAAGATGTCGGCAATCCCGTCGAGGACATCGCGGAGCTGGTGCGTTTCGCCCATCGCTATTGGGCCAAGGTGTATGTGACGTTCAACACCATCCTGTATGACGACGAAATCCCCGAGGCGCTGGAAATGATCGGGGAGTTGTATGAGACGGGTATCGACGGGCTTATCGTGCAGGATGTGGGGTTGCTCGAATGCGATTTGCCGCCGATCAAGCTCATCTCCAGCACGCAGATGCACAACACGACGCCGGAGAAGGTCGCGTTTTTGAGTAAGGTGGGATTCAAGCGGGCGATTCTGGCGCGCGAACTGAGTCTGGAAGAGATTCGCGCTATTCGCGCCGCGACTTCCATCGAGTTGGAGTGCTTCATTCACGGTGCGTTGTGCGTCAGCTACAGCGGACAGTGTTATCTGAGTCAGGCCGTGGGCGGAAGAAGCGCGAACCGTGGCGCGTGCGCGCAACCGTGCCGCAAGTCGTATCGTCTGGAGGACGATCGCGGGAACATCCTGACGACCGACACGCATTTGTTGTCGTTGCGCGATCTCAATTTGTCCGATCACTTGAAGGACCTCGTGGAGGCAGGCATCGGGTCTTTCAAGATCGAGGGCCGCCTAAAGGACATCACCTACGTGACCAATGTGGTCACCTTCTACCGGCAGCGGCTCGACGTTCTGATCAAGGAGCTTGGTCTGAAGCGCGCGTCTTCCGGTATCTCGGTGCCCGATTTCGAGCCCGATATCGACAAGACGTTCAATCGCGGCTATACAACGTATTTCGTGGGAGGCCGCCAAGATCCCGTGGGGGCGGTCGACACGCCGAAGATGACGGGCGAATTCCTCGGGTGCGTCAAGCACGTCACGGCGCGCGGCGTCATGCTCGACCGGCCCGTACATGTGACGCCTGGCGATGGCGTATGTTGGTTCGAGTCGAAAGGGAAAGTATCCGGCGCGACGGTCAACGGCGGCACGGGCGCGGAACTGATCCTGCACGAAGCGGGCGCCATCAGTACCGGCGTTGAAGTCTACCGCAACCGAAATCACGCGTATCTCAACACGTTGCGCAAGACTCGAACCGTGCGGCGCATCGACACGTCGATGCGATTCGTCGCGGATGCGAACGGCGCGACGCTTAGCGTTGTGGATGAGGACGGCGTTTGCGCACAGTTACGGTACGAAGGGGCACTCGAGATCGCATCGAAGCCCGAGCAAGCCATCGAGACCACACGAAAGCAACTCGCAAAAACAGGCGACTCCGAATTTGCGTGTAAAGAGGTGGCCATCGAGATGGAGCCCGCGCGGTTCATGCCGGTCGCGGTGTTGAATGCGTTGCGCCGCGATCTGCTCGCGGAACTCAGCAACGCACGCGAACAGAAACGGCCTCGCCAGGTCAGTGCGCCCATCCTGAACGACGAGCCGTATCCCGAGCACGAATTAACTTATCTCGGCAACGTTTTGAACAAGAAAGCCGAAGCGTTCTACCGCCGCCACGGTGTGGAGCATATCGAGCCCGCCGCCGAAGCAGGAATCGATATGAGCGGCAAGGTCGTGATGATTACGCGGCACTGCATCAAGCACCAACTCAATCTGTGCCCGAAGTTCGGCGGCAAGGCGCACAACGGCAAGCTGCGGCTTCTGGATGACGACGGCAAACGGCTCGACCTGCATTTCGACTGCCCGCGTTGTCAGATGCATGTCGTGATGCCCGAGGCTTAACTCGACGCCCTGCCGATCTTCTTTCCGTTAAACGCGAGGCTGCTACCGACGATATCGACGAAGTGTTCTTCGCCTTTATCATCGAAGATGCGGACTTTGTCGCCGTTGACCTCCCATTTTGCGCAGATCCTTCCATTCATCTGCCACCGGCCATCGGGCAAGAACGCGATGTCGATCTTATCGTCCTGCCAGCGCGTACCCGCCAAGGTCTCCGCCGTCAGTGGAGTCTCGGCTGCCGCTTGCGGAGCAGGCGAGGATTGCGCTGCGCGATCCTCGGCCTTTGTAGGCGCAGACACTTCCGCAACGACAGGTACGAGCGCGGGCTTTGCAGGAATTGGCGGCTGTTGCTTCAACTGTGCCGCAGGCTGGGTGGGAGCGGGCTTGCTCTTTTCCATAAGCTGCCACGTCAGGACTCCACCTGCACAAAGGAGAATGACCAAACCGATGAGTGTTTTTCGCATGATTGACCTCTCTCGTCAAACCCCGGATTTCTCACGAACACACTTGAACCTCTCACGTAACCATTGTGTTTGCGAGACTTGCGGCGAAAATCAAAGCGGCTCTCCTAAAACACAGTGTGTTCGCGAGAAATCCTCATGGCATAACCTCAACGTCTTGCACGTGAGCAATTTGCGTCGGCGCCCAATCGCGCCGGTGCAAATTGCGGACTATACATGGTCCGAATCCACAAGAACGCCGACTGCATAGCGTGCAGTGACTGTCTTCGGAGGTTGACCCCGCCCCACGAGGCACTGCGGGGCGGGGCTCCTCGTCATAAGCATTGGACTAGACGCTATTGCCAGCAGCCCAATCCATCAAAGGGGAGAGTGTCCGGAGTAACCACGATCTCCGTCGTGAAGACCTGCGTACCAAAGGTCAACTCCACGAAGAAAGCAGTCCATCCCTGAGCCGGCGGCGGACAATAACCAATATACGTGCCGCCACCCTGATCGGTCAGCGTTGAACTCGTGTAGATGGGTCCAACGGACTCAAGCCGGAAATCACGCCCATTCGGATTCGTTGCCTGCCACAGCTTGACCGAATCGGGATTGCTCGGCGTCTGCACAATCAGCGCGCCGTTTCCGTCGATGTACCAGGAGTACTGTGGATTCGCAGTGCCATTCATGACATTCGAACCCCACGTCAAAAGACCGAGGAGGTTGTTGTAGTCATCCAACACGCCGTCCATGTAATGGTCCTTGTTGGGGAAGTAACGAAGCCATGTCTGGTTCTGATTCGGAAGATCGTGGAAGTAATACCGCGACGAATCCGGCAGGAAGAACTGATCGCCGGACGCGTTGACGATGAACTTCGGCATCGTGTACTTCGAGATATACCGGTACGGGTCCACGATATTCAGCAGGTCAGGCGCCAGCGGATCCGTATCCACGCGGCAGAACAGGTTGAAGTCAACGTAGTCCTGAATCGCGCTCGAATACAGTCCGTAGGACTCCCAATGGTGCTCGACCTGTTCCGGGAAGTTGAGCACGTCTATAACGATGGGAAGGATGTACTTCACGCGTGGATCGACGGCGGTCGTAAGCCAGGTTGCCCAGCCCCGCTTCGACGCCCCGATCACCAGGAAGTCATCCACTTCTTTGCGCTGCTTCTGGATCATGTCCATCGCTTTCACGGCGGATTTCACCATGGCGCAGTGAACCGGCCACTTGTAATCGCCCGTCAGCAGATACTTGTCCAGACTGTACGCAAGGATCTCGTCTTCAGTGCGTTCATTGTTCACTTCGTCCGTGAAATACAGCGGCTGATTCGGCACTTGGTCGAGCTGAGCGTATTTCACACCGAGCGCAATCGCGACCAAGGCAATCGTCGAATCCGGACTCGGATACTTCAACGGGTTGCTGCCGCCATTGATCAGGAAGATGCAGTCGTCGCCCGAGAACCACGGAACCGCCATGGTCAGGTCATGCTGCCAAAGCGGGCGGTCAACATCCGCTGACGTGCGCCAGGACTGCGAGTTCAGCGACATCTCATACCCGTCCCATCCCAGGTGTGTGTCTGTGTCGATCAATGTCGCGCTGGTGGTGGGATCGTTTAGGCCCACGTACCGCACGAGCGCATTGCTCGACGTCGGGGTAACGGGTCTGAAGATCGCGCTCGCCGTCTTGTCGCTGGTAATGTAGAACGTGTAGGGATTCGGCTTGCCCGCCATGTCGCCTTCCCACCTGTCAAATACCCAACCCGCCGCAGGCGTGGCGCGAAGTGTGACCCGCGATAGCCACGACAGATTGTTCGCTCCTATCCCAGGGCTGACCGTTCCCTCTCCGATCTTGGTCACCGTGAGATAGGTTGCGCTTGCCGGAAAGCTTAGAACTGCAAGCAAGGCAAGCGCTACTGCTGCCATTGTCAGGCGTCTCATTCGTCTTTCCTCCTGTGTTTGACTTCGGTTGGCACCCCGATACCGTGTCTGTTTGCCCGTTTCTTCCTCCCAGACGTTGTGAATCGACAAAGCATCTCCCTGCGTGTTTCTTTGCTTAGCCGACTCAGCCCCGTTGCACCTATCACGGACACTGTAGAGAGTCCGTGTAAGACCATGATTAGTCCGGATTTCTCACGAACACATCTGACCCTTTCTTATAACTACTGCGTTTTCGAGACTTACGGCGAAAAACCAGGCAGTTCTCCGAAAACAAAGTGTGTTCGCGAGAAATCCTCATGGCATAGCCTCAAAGTCTTGCACGTGAGCAATTTGCGTCGGCGCTCAATCGCGCCGATGCAAATTGCGGATTAGATGTCGTAACGTTCCCCTTACCCGCGGAAGACCCTACGACGTACGAACGCGAAATATGATGCGAGAGCACACCGTGCCTTACTGTGCCACTTCTCTTCTACAATTCTGTACGGCGAATTGTCAAGGGGTAATTGTGTACTATATAAGCGACGCACGCCGCGTACCCCGCATACTCCGAGAAAGTGGCCATCGTGTGCGATTGAATTCGGTAATCGCTTGACACACAAAGCGGCGCGAAGTGGGTTTCCGCGTTAAGTCAAGCGAGTATCAGCGGTGAGCTATAGCCCTAAGTCCGAGGGCTGACGCAATCCCTGATTAAACAGCCGGTCCGGTGTTGCATCGGGCGATAGGGTATTAAGGGGACTGTATGAAATTGATTGATACTTGCAGGCTTGACAAAACGGCCTTCACGGTAGCGTCGCTTTCTCAGCAAGGAGACGATAGAGCCTATTGGTTGTCGAAGACCTCCGAAGAACGTCTCCAAGCCGTCGAAATCCTACGGCAAATCAACTATGGCTACGATGAATCTTCCGCGCGACTTCAGCGAATTATTGAGGTTGTTCAACACCCACCTCGTTGAGTACTTGGTAGTTGGGGGTTGCGCTGTGGCCTTCCACGGATATCCTCGCGCTACCGGAGATATCAACATTTAGATTGCCGTCAATACCGATAACGCGCAGAGGGTCGTAGCCTGCCTCTGGGAGGATATGAGAGTCATCCAATTGTCTATAGGTGTGTTGTCCGATGGCGAATTCTATTGTATTATGGCGATCTGTCCTCTGGTGTTTGCGCAAAAGACTAGCCATGAACCTGCGAGGGAACCACCATGTATCAGGACTTCGGCGCAAGGGAACTGGACGACACCCGCAAAGCCGTCTTTCGCCTATTTATCCCCGACTCGAAACTTGACCCGGGTCAGTACAACCGCGGGACTTTCCCCTCTATTTCGAAGATCCATGTCATCGGCGACTTTCAGTCCTCGTTGGGAGGCACGAACTGGAGCATTGAGCCTGCATTCGAAATGCAGAAGGCCCCGTATACGGATCCGAGCAATGGGCGCACCAAGGGTTGGCTATACCAAGCGGAGACTGCGGAACTTCCAGAGGGGTTCTATCAATACAAGTTCTATGTGACCTTCGCAAGCGGTACAGGAAGGCATGTTTGCGATCCCTGTACTCGCTACGGCGGAACCGAGAGCCAGAATTCCGGCGTCGTAATTGGGGGTCCCAAGGGGGACACGAAACCGCTAGCGAAACCGCTGCCTCTCGAGCGGCTCATCATGTACGAGTTGATGATCGACGATTTCACGGCGGAGTACCGTGGATCGGCGGCTCCGCTCGCGGCATTGGTCGAGAAGCTGGACTACATCAAGAGTCTTGGTGTGAATGCCATTGAGTTCATGCCGTGGACGCAATGGCCCGGTACGGGCTACAACTGGGGTTATGAGCCCCAGGATTATTTTGCCGTGGCCCATCCCTATACATTGAACCCGCAGAATCCGGCGGAGAAACTGTTCCTGCTCAAGCGCTTGATTTCCGAGTGCCACGCCCGCGATCTGCACGTGATCTTCGATGGTGTATTCAACCACGTTACGTCCAAAGACCCGAACGAAGGCTGGGGGTATCGCTGGTTGTGGGAAAACCCCGAAGACTCGCCGTATTGCGGCAAATTCGCCGATGCCGCGTTTTACCAGGATCTTGACTACGCGAACACGTGCACACTCGACTTCGCAACCGATGTCTGTCTGTATTGGATTGACACATTCAGCATCGACGGCATCCGCTTCGATTGCACGTCGGGTTTCTACGACTCCAACCGTCCCAGTCTCGGTTTGCCCGGAATGATTGCGCGATTGAAGGCGCATTTGGCAAGCAAAGGCCTCACGAACTTCCCGCTTATCCTCGAACACAAGTGGGAGTACTCGTCCATCGATACCACGAACAGAGTGAATGCGACGAGCTGCTGGCTGGATCCTTTCCGGTCTGCCACACGAGGATTCCTGACTGAGCGCAGGGTATGGCCCGGCATCATGCGGCTGGCCGACGCGGCGCGTGACTTCAACGACGGGCGCACACCGATTACCTACATCGAAAACCACGACCACGAGTCGTTTGTGCTCAACGCTGGAAGCCGCGACGAATGGTGGCGCACGCAACCGTACGCAATTATGCTTTTCACTACAGCAGGTTGTTCCATGATCCACAACGGGCAAGAATTCGCGGAGTTGTACCGCATGCCCGAAAGCGACCACGGAGCGCCCGAGAACTCACTCGATCCTGCCGTGAAACGGGTTGTGCCGCGTCCGTTACGATGGTCTCATGCGAACGACGATCCAGGCCTCGCCACACTTGGGCTTTACCGTAGGCTGATTGGTTTACGCGATACGTTCCCCAGCCTCGCGTCGGCGAACTTCCATCCTCGCTACTGGGAAGAGGGTTGGACGAAACCTGACGCGGATGGTTTTGGGATTGATATAGACCGGCAGACGGTAGTCTATCATCGCTGGGGTAACGCGGACGACGGGCGTTTGGAGAAGTTCTACGTTGTTCTCAACTTCTCCATGCACCCGCAGGAAGTCCTGGTTACATTTCCCGAAAACGATGGATGGGAAGACTTTCTCAGCGGCTGGCGTCCAGCAGTGCACGATCATCGACTCGTATTTCAGGTGGGGTCGAACTGGGGACACGTCTTCTACAAGAAGTACTAGCGTTGGAAGCTTCGGTTTCGCCTAGGATTTGGAGGATAACCAAAGGGAGCGCCCTTTCGAGCGCTCCCTTTGATGGGTGAGCCTGCTATGCTCACGGGGTAACGTCAGCGAGGAGGTTCTGCGGGGCCATTGGCCTCCTCAGACGGGATGGGCCTGCGGAGCTTGGCATGAAAGGCCTGAAACTCTTCGTTGCTCAGGACGCCGTCGCCGTCGGTATCCATTGATTTGAACCGTTCATCGGGATTGCCGCGCGGAGGTCCAAGGCGTTCGCCGCCCTGGGGCGGGCCCATGCGGCGGTTGTCGTCTTGATCAAGCGCGCCATCCGGGCCTTGTACACGCATCCCGCGCGGGCCGATGCCTTGTCCACGTCCGTCGCGCGGACCGTTACCGGGCATTCCCTCTGGACCTTGCCCAAATCCGGGGCCAGCGCCTTGCATCATGCACTGACCACCCATGCGAGGCGGAGGACCCATGCGGTCTTCATCGGGACCGAAGCCTTCTCTCGGACCACCGAAGCCACGTCCCGGACCACGGTCAAAGTCTTGGCCTGGGCCACCAAATCCATGTCCCGGACCACGGTCAAAGTCTTGACCTGGACCACGTCCCGGACCACGGTCGAAGTCTTGTCCTGGGCCACCGAAGCCGCGTCCCGGACCACGGTCGAAGTCTTGACCCGGGCCACCGAAGCCACGGCCTGGTCCACGGTCAAAGTCTTGACCCGGGCCACCGAAGCCACGTCCCGGTCCACGATGGAAGCCCTGTCCCGGACCGCCCTGACCACGACCGCGCCCTTGCGCAAAGTCCTGGCCAGGATTTCCCGGAGCCGGCGCGAGTTGCTGCAGTGCCGCTTGGATTTCTTCCTGCGATAACGCGCCGTCGCCATTCTTGTCGAAGTCCTTCAGGATGCGTGCGGCATCGGGCGTGCGTGGACCATGCGGCCCGGCCATCTCCGGAGGCGGCGGCAATTCACCATCCTGCGGAGGCGGCAGCGGCGCATCTGCCTGCGGGGGCGGCGGTGCTTGAGGTTCTGGCGCGGTTTCTGCCGGCGCCGGAACCGGAGCTTGTGCAAATACCCGGTTCGTGACACTCGCGGTCAGAAGTACTGCAAGCAGCACGACGGGCAGCGCGAACAAACGAAGTGTCTTAGCGTTCATGGTCTCGTCCTCCTCTTGGTCTTCATATTCTCTATGCGTCAACACAGTCACCTCGGGTTCACTTTCTAGCGGCGGCCTTTTGCAGCCACCGGCTCTGTCTCGGCTCTGTAGGGACTGTAGCAGCCGCTCATGAAGGCAAGACCGCAGAATGAATTACGAATTCGTAATGGTTGGATTGCGCCATTGGACGCTGCGCGGTGCTATACTCCGAAATCATGCGAGTATTGATTGTTGAAGATGAAAAGCAGATCGCGGGTTTCGTAAAGAAGGGGCTTGAGGAGCAAGGTTTCGACATCGACGTCAGTCACAACGGTGACGAAGCCTACTCGTTGGCCTTGGAGCGCACCTACGATGTCATCGTGCTCGATATCATGCTTCCCGGCCGGGATGGTCTAAGCATTCTGAAGAATCTGCGGGCCAAGAAGAACGCGGTGCCTGTTATTCTCCTCACTGCGCGCACCGAGTTGGATGAGCGGTTGGAAGGACTCAATCTCGGCGCCGACGATTACCTCACCAAGCCCTTCTTTGTTGAAGAACTTATTGCCCGCATTCATGCGGTAATCCGGCGCGCGTCTGGTGAACGGCTCACCGTTCTTCAATCGGGCGACCTGAACGTGAATCTCATCACGCGAGAGGTTCGGCGCGGTGACCGCGACATTCGCCTGACGGCGCGCGAGTTCAATCTGCTGGAATACCTGATGCGATCGCCTGGTCGTGTGTATTCGCGCACGCAGATCCTGGAACACATTTGGGGATACGATTTCGACCCCAACACGAATCTCGTCGATGTTCATATTCAACGCTTGCGCAAGAAGATTAGTCCGGAATCGGCGGAAGCCCTCATCGAGACCGTGCGCGGCGTGGGGTATCGCTTCAGGGGATCGCCGTAACGGCCGCTATGAAGCCATTGTCGTTCAGAGTCCGAATCGCACTCCTGTCGGTGGTTATCTCGGGACTCGTGCTCGCGGCGTTCGGCGTATGGGCCCTGTTGCTGGCTGAGCGGACAGAACTGAAGCGCATCGACGACGATTTGCGCGGGTTTGCAGCCGGACACGTCGGTTTTCGCCGTCCACCCCACTATTGGCAGCGCGTTGGCGAGTCGTTGCAGTTTGTATTCGGTTCGGGTCACGACGACGCTCTGATTCTACTTGTGAAGGGTCCCAACGGCGAAGAACTGTACCGTTCGCGGGGATGGCCCGAGACGCTGCCCATATCCCGGATTCCTTCGCCTGACGAGCTTCCGCGAGGCCCCGAAGGAGAACCTCCTCCTCCAATCGATCCGATGCGGTGGAGATTAGGACCTCCACCTGTGGGCGGACCTCCGGAGCCGGATGCGCCGCTCATCGATGGCAATGTCGGCCGTATTGACGAGAAAATGCCTGTCGATGCAGGCAACGAAGATGTCATGACCCCGAGGGGGCCAAGAAGACGTGGCGGCGGACGTGGCATGGGGCCAGGCCGGCCACCTGGACCGCCGGCCGGCATTCAACGGCGTCCGGAGCAGTTTTTCACCGAATCTGACGGGCGCATGCAATGGCGCATCGCAGTCTTCGGAGACCCTGACGCCACACTTGCGCTGGGACTTAACTTGGGACCGCACCTTGGACACATCCACCGCACGCGAATTGCGTTTCTCGTAGCGTACATTGCGGCACTGCTTGTCGTGGGAGCGGGCGGATGGCTCATTTCTGATCGCGCTCTACGGCCCGTGAAAATATTGGCGCGCACAGCCGAACAGATTACCGCGCAGGACCTGAGTCAGCGCATGGACGTGCGCAAGGAAGACGCGGAGTTCTTCCGACTGGCTTCCGTGCTGAATGCGATGCTCGATCGGCTCGAAAAGAGTTATCAACAAGCCGTACGATTCAGTGCGGATGCTTCACACGAATTGAAGACGCCGCTGACAATTCTCCAGGGTGAATTGGAGCAAGCGTTGCAGGGGTCGCCGCCGGGCTCGCCGCAGCAACAACTCTTTTCGCAGTTGCTCGGCGAAGTGCAGCGTTTGAAGGCGATAACGCGGAAGCTGCTCTTGTTATCCTTGGCGGATGCGGGACGGCTCACGTTGCATCTGGAGCCCGTGAGTTTGAGCGATGCCGTGGATTCGCTATGCGACGATTGCCAGATTCTGGCGCCGGGTCTCACGGTCGAGCGCGACATTATGCCGGACCTGTGGGTGAACGCCGATGCCGATCTGCTGACGCAAGTCTTACAGAACATATCGAGCAATGCCATCAAGTACAACAAAGAAGGTGGTTGGATTCGCGTGCGGCTTGACGGAGACGCGTCTACCGTGCGGTTGGACATTGCAAACGCGGGAAAAGGTATTGTGCCGGAGGACCGCGACAAGGTATTCGACCGGTTCTATCGTGGCGAGAAGTCACGCGACCGTTCCGTGGATGGCGTCGGACTGGGACTTAGTCTGGCCCGCGAAATTGTGCGCGCGCATAAGGGGACGCTGGTGCTTTCACCAGACACCACGGACGAGTGCACCGTCTTCACGATGACGTTACCGGCAGTCCAGAATCCCAGGCGAGTTTCTACGCAGGGGACTACATAACAAGGGCCAGGAGTCGAACCGAATGAGATCCTCAGGAAATGCCTCTTTCAGCAGAAGAGATCTACTACGATCGGCTGGAATCGCAACGGCGGGGGCATTCTTGTCCCGGCACGCGCTGTCCGATGACCGTCCTCCTGTCACAAGGCCACGAGCAACCTCGGGCGACACGGTCGTCGAACCGAACTGGTCGGAACGATTGACGATCACGGTTGGCCCCAAGGATGCCGATTTGGTGGGTGCCAGCGAGAAGGTCATCCAGGCTGCCGTTGATTACATGGCGCGCGCGGGAGGTGGAACGGTACGAATACTGCCCGGCACGTATCGATTGCGCAATGCCGTGTACCTTCCGTCAAATATCCGAATCCTCGGCAGCGGTCTTGACAGCATTCTTGTGAAAGAACCCTCTGTCGAGACAGCTTTGGCGGAAGACTCGGACTGGTACGACCAGGAGATCACGCTTAAGGATGCGACGGGGTTTGCGGTGGGAGACGGGGTCTGCATTCGGGCGACGAACCCGAACGACGGTGGGGCTATCGTCATCAAACGGACACTGGTCGCACGGGACGGAAACCGATTCAAACTCGACAAAGGTCTCCGCGACAATCTTTGGACCGATAGCAAGCCGACAGTCCAAACATTGTTTCCATTATTGACGGCGGAGTACGCGTCCGGAATCGCAATTGAGGATATTGCGTTGGACGGCAACCGGGAGAAGAACGCCAACCTCGACGGCAATTACGCCGGATGCATTTGGATGCAGGATTGCAGCAACCTCGTTTTTCGATCGGTCACCGCGCGCAACTACAACGGCGACGGGATCAGCTTTCAGATTTGTCACGATGTCGTCGTGGAGAAGTGTCATAGCCATGACAACGCGGGGTTGGGCGTGCACCCAGGGTCGGGTTCACAGCGGCCCATCCTGCGCAACAATACCTTCGAACGGAACAACATCGGCATCTTCTTCTGCTGGGGAGCCAAGTACGGGCTCGCCGAGAAGAACGTGATTCAAGATAACGACTGCGGGATTTCCATCGGTCATCGCGACAACGAGAATCTCGTGCGCGATAACGATGTATTGCGAAGCAAGACGGTCGGTCTCTTGTTCAGGCCCGAACGCGGCGAAGGCTTTACCGCAACGGGCAATCGTTTCGAGAGGAACCGCATCCTGGACAGCGGCGGTGACGACGGCATCGGCGTGGATATCCAAGGCGTGACAGCGGGCAATACGCTGTCGAACAACGAAATCCGGGAAACGCGCGCACCCGCTTCGCGCATTGGCGTGCGCGTGGGAAAGGATGCCGGCGAGAATCAACTCGTCGACAACATGATCGAAGGCTTCTCTACCGCCGTGCAGGATCTTCGGGCCTGACCTGCAATCCACGAAGCTCTGGTTACTTCAGCAGCTTGCGGCCTTCGGTGCCTTTAATGCCGGTGATGACGCGCTGGAAGCCTTGCTCGTCGCTGCACGCGGAGATGGCTTCTTCCTTCGTGACGACGCCACGCTTGTAGAGTTCCACGGCATACTGGTCGAAGCTCTTCATATCCGTATCGACTTCGATGATGTTGTAAAGCCGTTGCAGGTCGCCTTCGAGGATCGAATCGCGAACCATCGGAAGGTTGCAGAGGAACAACTCTACGCATGGGATACGTCCGCCGCCCACGCGTTTAAGCAGGCGCTGGCAACACACGCCCTTCAGGGTGTACGCCAATTCCTGCCGAATCACTTCGCGTTCGTCATGCGGGAAATAGCTGATGATACGGTTGACGGTATCGACCGCGGTCATCGTATGGAGCGTGCTCAACACCAAGTGACCGGTCGATGCCGCGCTGATGGCTGCACGGATCGTTTCTCGGTCGCGCATTTCGCCCACGAGAATCACGTCCGGGTCTTCGCGCAGCGCGCCGCGCAAAGCGTTGGCGAACGAAAACGTATCGCGGCCGCACTGGCGCTGCGAGATAATGCTCTTCTTGTCCGAGTACACGAATTCGATCGGGTCTTCAATCGTGATGATGTGTGCATGGCGTTTTGCATTGATGTAATCGACCATGGCGGCAAGTGTCGTGGACTTACCGCTGCCCGTTACGCCGCACACCAGGAACAGGCCGCGGTGGGCGTCTGCAATGTCGCGCACGTGAATGGGCAAATCCAGTTTTTCGAAGGGAACCGGCTCTTCGGGGATGAATCGGATAGCCAGGGCCATGGCGCCCATCTTGATGTATCCGCTGCAACGCAGATAGCACAAGCCCGCCAAGTGATACTGGAAGCTGCTTTCTTTTTCGGCGTCGAGAATGTCCAACTGCTGCTGACCGCCCAACTGGAATACGACTTCTCGCATGTCGTCGGAACTCAAAGGAGGAAGGTCCAGAGGTTGCAGTTCGCTGTCAATGCGCATGTACGGCGGCGAGCCCGCGCGGAGGTGAATATCCGACCCCTTCTTCTGCAACATCTCTTCAATGAGGACGTTGATATTGAAATCGAATCGGCTGAAGGAACCGATACTCACGTGCCATGAACGCGATCGGATGGATTCGGCCGCGTTTTCATAGATGATACGGTCAACGGGTTCGAGTTGCCGCAATTGCGGCCACTCGAACGATGGCAGTGTGATGGAGCACTTGCCATCGACGATTTTCGTCTGGTTGGGGATGCGTGCAGCTTCAAGCTGCGACTTGATCGTATCCGGATCGGTGCCCTCTTTCACCGGGAAGTCGAACCGGAAATAGTCGACGCGCTTACCGAAGTCTTTGGACCGCGCAACGATCTCGTTGTTCTCCGCTTTCAGGCTTACCTCGGCGGGGAGCCCTTTCTGGCGGATGATTTCGTGGATAGCTGTTCGAAAGATTTCGAACAGGGTGCTTTTCGACAGGGTCCCTACAACAAGCGACATGGGACGAAACCCCTCCTGACACGGCGCGTGCGGTGTATGCCGTCCGTGTCCAATGATTGCAACGCGCCGATTTTGGATCCGTCGCTTCGGAGGTACTCAGCGCCTCCTGCACAGAAGAGATGCGCTCCCTCCTCGCTTCGTCGTGTCCGAAGGGTCGGGCACGGGTCGCAATTCGCCTGTGGAAACAAGCGATTCACAAGCTGGGCATCCCGACCCTAGATGACTGCATGAGCAGCTCGGTGGGCGGGTTCAGCCAGAAGCTAACGAACTTTCCGGGGTACGGTCAGTTCGGAATCCGGGCACGTTGCGCCACATGACACAC
>JAIBAQ010000109.1 GCA_019695095.1 Candidatus Hydrogenedentota bacterium | reverse complement strand
GCCAATATCTTCTCTGGAAATGACGGGACGTCTATGGCAGGCACATGTCAAAATGCCAGGAAGGCGTTCGGCCTGGGTGGCTGCGAGCGGGAAATCTTGCAACGGGTGGAGTGAAGCCGAATCGCGTTCGGGAAATTCTCTGTGAACTCTGCGGCTCTGTGGTGCAAATTGAAGAAGTTTCACCACAGAGGCACAGAGGGCACAGAGTAAGAGATCGGACGTGAAAATCCGGAAGAACTGGGATTCCATTATTTAACAGGGATGTTCAGGATGGACATGATGGGAGCCGAATAGGGCGTCGCTCTTTCTTTCTTATCGCACTCGAAGCATCGTTGCATAACAAGGAGGCCCGCAGGTTGCGGGGAGTGTCTATGCATCCAATCAAGGTTTGGATCGACCGGGTCCTTACGCCCCGAGAAAAAGACGGGTTGTTAGCAATCCTGCTTTGGTGGGAGAGGCGCAGGTTCGTTTACAACATGGTCTTGCTCGTGGGTGGTATTCTTGGCCTGATATTTTTGGGCATTTCTATCGAGCTTTCAGGTCATGACAGTCCCCCAGACGACGATTTCGTGCCATTGTTTGGGGCCATATTCTTCGCCGTAGGTGCCAACATTCTATATACAGGCGGGTTGTTCGCGGAGGTTCTACTATGGGCTGTCGGCAGGGGCACTAATCGGGGATTCGCGCCCTACGCCTGGAGCCGGGGTCTATTGTTCATGCTGGTAATGTGCTTCGTGCCAGGAGTTTTAAATTTACCATGCGTAGAGGATTTAATCGGGTGGTTCATATCAGCCATAACGGGGTGACAAAGAACTTCACATCCGCGGTTTTGCCACAGGAACTCTGGAGAGTCCGAAGTTCATGTGTCCGCAGATTTGGGGCATCCATGATAGGTACACGTCGCGGTCCCAAGAGGGCGTTCGGCCTGGGTGGCTGCGAGCGGGAAATCTTGCAACGGGTGGAGTGAAGCCGAATCGCGTCCGGAACATTCTCTGTGAACTCTGTGGCTCTGTGGTGCAAATTGAAGAGGATTCACCACAGAGGCACAGAGGGCACAGAGTAAGAGGTCCGGAAGTGGAAATCCGGAAAGGACGTAAGTGCATTCTTAAACAGGGATGCTCCCACGAAACCGAGCGTATACGATTCTTTCGCCCTTACAGGGCTCATATTGGGCGTGGCTGGAACCTGGGGTTTCGATTCGCGTCTGAAACGCGAATCTCACCCCAGGCTGGAGTCTGCCGTGCCTACGGCACTCCAGAGTGCCGAGTCAAATCATCAATGCGAATCTCGCCCCAGGCTGGAGTATTTCGCGCTTGCAGCGCTCCAGAGTGCCGAGTCAAAGCATCAATGCGAATCTCACCCCAGGCTGGAGTCTGCCGTGCCTACGGCACTCCAGAGTGCCGAGTCAAAACATCAATGCGAATCTCACCCCAGGCTGGCGTCTGCTGTGCCTACGGCACTCCAGTGTATCGAGTCAAATCATCGGTGTGAATCGGTCGTTGAGTCACTTTGGCTGCGGCTATGCCGCGCTGAGCCGTTCCGCTGTGCGCGTGAGGGATTTTGGACAAGGAGAGAAATTGGACATGATTGACACGATTCACGGAATTGCATTTTTGAAAGAGGGGTGTATATGACATGAGGGCATCTTAATCGTGTGAATCTTGTGAATCGTGTCTGATGCTCGACTGTGTATCGGAACGTGTCGTGGGTGATGTGATGCTCTTTCAGAGCGGACAATGGGTGGGGCGCTGACCTGGGGCGTCGTCCTCCTTCGCCCCTGCACTGCGTTTCGGGGCTTCGGAGGACTCTGCCCCAGGCTGTTATGTTTTGCGCCTTGCGGCGTGGAAGAGAAGTAGAGGTTGTGAATGGTGGGGCGAAGCGCATGCACGGTGGGTTGCGGCGATGGAGTGGAGACCTGACGGTCGTGAGTAGTGTCAGGGTCGGGAGACTCTGCCACTACGGGGGGCTTTCGAAATCAGGGACAGACACGTCTGCGCTCCCTGCGGCCGCTGCGCTTGTGTCAGTCCCTGGTTTCGGCGCGCGCGGGGATGGTCTACTTGGCGTGTCCGACGGTCTGGGCGGCGATGATGGATTGCGAGGGGCGGACGTTGATTGCTTTGCCGAATTGGTCCTTGTCGATGGAGACGCGGAAGACGGAGGCCAGGCCTTCGGAGGCGCAGTAGAGGTAGACGTTTTGGGCCTGGGCGCCGGACTCCATGCATGCCCATTCGGTCATCTTCTCAGGGGAGGCGTCGCGCACGCCGGCGAACTTCTCGAAGTCGGCAACGTAGACAAGGTTGAGGGGCGCCGTGTGCGCGTAGTCCTGGGAAGCGCTCTGTTTGCGGAAGTCGCCTTGGGCAACCGGCGTCAATTCGTGCTTGGCGGGATTGTAGAGATAGATGCCTTCTTCAAGCACGACGTAAATGTCGATGGGGTATTTGCCCATGGCGGAGGGTGCGGTGCGATGCCCGTCTTCCCGGTTTACGCCGTCGGCCGCCCACAGCACTTCCGACAGTTGCTGTTTCGTGAGTTTGGTGTCTGCGTACTCCTTATCGGAGTGGCGGTTCTTCAGGGCCTGCATGATAGGAAGTCCAGCGTCGAGCCGGGGTGGATCGAGTGCGATAGTCTCAAGCGGGGCGGGTTGTGCCGCAACGGGGGGAGCCGGTTGGGCGGCAGGCGTTTGGGCAATCAGGGGTGTCGCCGCGAATAGGGCTATGACCGCGAGTACAGCTGCGAGGCGAAGAAGAGTGTTCATGTCGTGCGCTCCGGTAGTCTTGTGATAATAAGTCCTCGCGCTTGCGATTGACAATTCCCTCTATCCGTGCCAACCTTCTTTGGACTTGCATCTTGGCGCACGGCGTCAGTTTCGGGCAATCGGACCAACAATCCAACCGGAGACTCTACGATGAACGCGTTTTTCAGGGACATGCGGCGATGGGCGTGGTGTGCGTTGGTGGTGGCAGGGCTCTTGGCGGGATGCGCCCATGTGGACAAGGCGGAGGGTCCCGCGCCGGGCAGCGAACAGACGGCGCTGGATCGATACGTGAAGACGCCCGACGCGAGCTACAAATATGCGTTGGCCAATACCATCAAGGGCGAGGGCTACACGGCCTATGTGTTGGACATGACGTCGCAGACGTGGCGCACGACAGCAGACGTGGATCGGCCCGTATGGCAACACTGGCTGACGATTATCAAGCCGGACAAGGTTGTGAGCCCGATTGGATTCTTGTTTATCTCCGGCGGAAGCAACGGCGGGAAAGTGCCCGAGAAGGCCGACCAGGGGATGGTGAAGATCGCGCTGGCGACGAATACGGTAACGGCGGATTTGCAGATGATTCCGAATCAGCCGTTGGTGTTTGCCGGTGAAACCCAGGGCCGCAAGGAGGACGCTCTTATTTCCTACACGTGGGACAAGTTTCTACGGACAGGCGACGAGACGTGGCCGGCACGGTTGCCGATGACGAAGGCGGCCGTTCGCGCGATGGATTCGGTGACCTCGTTCTGCGAAAGCGCAGAGGGCGGTGGTGTTACGGTGAACCGCTTTGTCGTGGCGGGCGGCTCGAAGCGAGGCTGGACAACATGGACCACGGCGGCGGTGGACAAGCGCGTGGTGGGGATTGTGCCTGCCGTGATCAACATGCTGAACCTGGAGCCTTCGTTCAAGCACCACTGGGAGGCATACGGGTTCTGGGCTCCGGCAGTCGGAGATTACACGCGCATGGGTCTCATGGATTGGATGGGAACGCCCGAATACCACGCGTTGTTGAAGATTGTCGAGCCGTATGAATACCGCTCGCGGTACACGATGCCGAAACTCATTCTCAACGCGACCGGCGACGAATTCTTCTTGCCGGATTCCACGCGGTTCTATTTGAAGGATTTGCCGGGGGAAACGTACGTGCGCAACGTACCGAACTCGAAGCATTCGCTGGATGGCACGGATGCGTTGGAATCGGTGGCTGCGTTTCATGCGGCCATCGTGAACGGATCGCCGCGTCCCAAGTTCACTTTTGAGCATGCCAAGGGGACCATTACCGTCAAGGCGGCGGTCAAGCCGAGCGCGGTCAAGTTGTGGCAGGCAACGAATCCGAAGGCGCGCGATTTCCGGGTCGATTCCATTGGAAAGACGTGGACCAGCACGGATGTGGCTGATCAGGGCAACGGCGTTTATACGGCGACAGTCGCCAAGCCCAAGAAGGGGTGGACGGCCTACATGATGGAGTTGACCTACGATATGCCGTCCGGTCTGCCATTGAAGTTCACGACGGAAGTCTACGTGACGCCCGATACGCTGCCATTCAAGTACAAAGCGCCCAAGACGCCGCAAGGCGGATTCATGCACGGGGGGAAGGCGAAGTGAGACGTTGCATGGTTCTGGATGGTGTGGATATCAGGAGTTGATCGATGAATTTGCCTGCCCCAATCGCGAAAGTCGTGACCCCTCTGTTCACGTGGTGGCCGCTTGAGAACTCGCTGCAGCAATTGGTGGTCTCAAAAGCCGGTTCAAACGAGCAGATTGCCCTAGTGGAGTCGATTGAGCGCATGAGCGTTGTCGCCGAGCGGCCAGCGTTGCGCGCCGCGCTGTGGCTCTATATAGACGAATTGGATCGAAGTCATTCGATTAGCCAGGGGATCGAGGATACGACCGGGTCGTATTGGCACGGAATCATGCATCGCCGGGAGGGGGATTTCGGCAACGCGCACTATTGGTTTAATCGGGTGGGGATGCACCCGGCCATGCCGCACGGTTACGACCCGCACGCATTTGTGGACGAGGTGCAGCGGCGGCACAAGGACGAGCCGCTGGAGTTGATCGAGATGCAGCGGAAGGAATGGGTGGCGCTGTTCGAATGGTGTGCGAAGTAGGGGGGGCTCCAGCGTCCATAGGCTGAGGAATGAGCATGAGTGCGCAGGACAACTCTGCGCAAAAGACAACGCTCAGCATGGTGTCGCGGGGAGAGTCTGCATGGGTCTCATGAGGCCTAAGTGACTATGAATTAGTCGCTTACGAGTATCGCTTCGAAATCGTGATTTGCGGCACGATATTTGCGTAATTCATACGTTTGGTGGCCCGGTGGGGCGGAAGGATTGGTGTGTCCAATGGCATTTGGTCTGTGCCGTCTCCTCGCCCGGGCTATTCCTGTACTCATATAAGCCGAACAGGAACAACTTAACATGCAGGCATTTCCAGCGCTCGATCCTATTCCACTTCCCGCGCCCGTTTGGCTGTTTGTCGTATTGCATACCGTCACGCTGGCCTTGCACTTCTTTGCAGTGCATTTCCTGGTCGGCGGGCTGACGCTGGCGACGATATGGTCGATCTGGGGGCGTCTGCGCAAGAACTCGGTGTTGTTGAACGCATCGGGCTTGATTGCGCACCGGCTGCCGGTCGTGATGACGTACGTCATCAATTTTGGGGTGCCGCCGTTGCTCTTCACGCAGGTGCTGTACGGACGCGCTTTGTACACGAGCAGTGTGCTGATTGGCGTGTGGTGGATCTCGGTTGTCGCCCTGCTGATGATTTCATACTCTTCGCTGTACCTCATGTCTCGAAGCGCGGACAGGAACCGCTTCTCCGGTTGGGCGGGGCTGATAGCGCTTGTTGTCGTTCTGAAGATTGGGATGATTTATTCCGCGAACATGACGCTGATGCTGCGTCCAGATTTGTGGGTGGAGATCTACCGGACATCTCCGCGCGGGTTGACGCTTGGTTTTGGCGATCCCACCGTGATGCCGCGCTGGTTGTTCATGATGCTTGGATCGATTGGCGTGTGCGGGATTGCGCTGGTGTTCTTGTCGTTGAAATCCAATATGGCTGAGGGCGTCGGGCCTTTCCTGCGCAAGTGGGCGGGACGTCTCATCGCGGCGTTCACGGTGGTGCAGATTGGAATTGGAATTTGGGTGTACCGGGCTCAGCCCGCTGCCGTGCAAGAGGGGTTGACCGAGGGGATCTTCTACCGGGCGTGCGCGGTGCTGTGGTTAGTGACGGCGGTAGCGCTGGTAGCGCTGGGCGGCATCATGAGCATGAAGAGCACGGCGACGTGGAAGTCCGCGACGGTGCTGGCGCTGGCGAGTTTTGTGAACGTGGTGTCGATGGTGCTGGTACGAGACGGTATTCGATTTGTCTCGCTGGACTTGGCGGGATTCAACGTTTGGGATCAAGCGGTCAGCACGAATTGGTCGACCGTAATTCTGTTCTTGGTTCTGTTCGTAGCGGGAATCGGCGTGATGGGTTGGCTCATCAGCGTCGTGGCGAAAGCCAAGCCTGTTGACGAGCGGTATGCGTAAGGAGGAGGGGCGAGTCCATCATGGCGAATGAGAGCCAAGACTCCAACAACGAGAACGCCGCGAATGATTCGATGCCGCGCCGGATATTTTTCAAGGCGGGCGTGGGTCTCGTGGGGGCGTGTTACGCGGGTGCGATAGCGTATCCCGTATACCGTTACCTTTCGACGCCGGCGCGTCAATCGGCGGCGCTCGCCGCAATCAAGGAGATTTCGCTTCCGCCGGAGAAGTTGCCTGCGGCAGGAACTGCGCTTCAGTTTCTGTTTGGCACGCGTCCGGCTTTGTTGATTCGTCACGAGGACGGAACCATGGTGTGTTTCGACGCCGTATGCACTCATTTGGGGTGTACGGTTCAGTTTCAACCCAAAGAAAAGCATATTCACTGCGCTTGCCATGGCGGCATTTACGACATGAACACGGGGAAGAACGTCTCCGGGCCGCCGCCCAAGCCACTCAAACAATACAAGGTGGAGGTTGCCGCCGATGGGCAAATCGTCATCTCTCGAGCGTAGCGCCCAGCCGGGGTGCGTATACGGTTGGCTGGACGAGCGCATCGGCCTCGAAGAGGTGATGGCTCTGGCCAAAGAGAAGGAAGTCCCGCAGCATAGCCACAGCTTCTGGTACTACTGGGGCGGGATAACGCTGTTTCTTTTTCTGGTGCAGCTGCTGACAGGTGTGCTGCTGCTGGTTTACTACCAGCCCGGCGCGAACGCATACGATTCCGTGCGACAAATCACGTACGACATCGATTTTGGCTGGTTGATCCGGTCGGCGCATTCGTGGTCGGCGAATCTCATGGTGCTCGCCGCGTTTGTACACATGTTTTCCGTGTTCTTCATGAAGGCGTACCGTAAACCGCGCGAGTTTGGGTGGTGGAGCGGTTTGGCGCTGCTGGGATTGACCTTTGTCTTTGGGTTCAGCGGGTATTTGCTGCCGTTTGACGAGTTGTCTTTCTTCGCGACGAAAGTTGGTTTGGAGATCCCGCAGACAATTCCCGGGCTAGGGCCTGTCATTGTGTCGCTGGTACAAGGCGGAGAGACGGTCAGCGCAGTGACGATTCAGCGTTTCTTTGCGCTTCACGTGGTTGTGCTGCCCTTGGTCTTTATTGGAATCCTCGGGTTCCATTTGTGGCTTGTTCAGAAACATGGAAATGCAGTACCCCCTGGCGAAGAGTTGAAGCCGGAATCCGAACGCAGAAGCATTCCCTTCTTTCCGAACTTCTTCGCGAAAGATTTGGCGATGTGGCTGATAGCGATGAACGTGTTGGCGATTCTTGCGTCGATGTATCCGTGGGGACTTGGCGCACAAGCGGATCCGGCTGCCGCGGCTCCGGAAGGGATTCATCCGGAGTGGTATTTCATGAGCCAATTCCAAGTGTTGAAGCTTTTCGGACGTTGGATGCCGGGCGCGCTGGGCGAGTACGCCGGGATGGCGTTGTTTGGCGTCGGCGGATTGCTTTGGGCGTTGGTACCGTTTTTTGACAAGGATAGCAAAGCCGGATTGCGCGCCCGCGCCGCCACGTGGTTTGGCGTGCTGGTCGTGATGGGCTTAATCGTAACGACGATTTGGGGCTACGCAGAGGTCTGAGGAGTCCGGATTCATGAACTACCCATCTTGGGAAGTGCCGATTATCGGATCGGGCTGGGTGATAGGCGGTATAGCCATCATTCACGTGCTGATCAGTCATTTTGCCGTTGGCGGAGGTCTCTATCTGCCGATGGCGGAACGAAAGATGCTGCGGCAAGGTTTGACCGAGTGGGGACCGGTGTTGCGCGGCCACTCGAAGTTCTTTCTGATCCTGACGGGTGTGTTCGGCGCATCGACGGGTGTGGCGATCTGGTTTGCAATAGGCTTGGCAAGTCCTGAAGCCACGAGTACGCTCATTCATAATTTTGTTTTCGGATGGGCGATGGAATGGGTCTTCTTCCTGCTCGAATTGACCACGGCGGCGGTCTATTACTACACATGGGGACGAATCGACGACAAATTGCATGTATTTGTCGGTTGGGTTTACGCGGGGATGTCGCTCGCGACCCTGGTCATCATCAACGGTATCCTGACGTTTATGCTGACCCCAGGAAGTGCGTGGCTGGAGGTGGCTGGAACGGGGCAAGAAGCGAGCCGGTTCTGGCAGGCATTCTTCAACCCCACGTATTGGCCGAGCCTGGGACTCCGGACGCTCATCTGTATCACGTTGGCGGGCGTGTGGGCGCTTGTGACGGCAAGCCGTATCGACGGGTTTGAGAATCCGCGTTTGAAGGCAAGCGTGATTCAATGGTCGGCGAAGTGGCTGGTTCCCGCGTATCTGCTCATTCCCGTGTTCTTCTGGTGGTATCTTGAGATGGTGCCGGATGCGCAACAGGCGCTGTTGCAGTTGGGCATGGCCACCATTGGCCAGGGCGTTTTCACGCAAGTGACGCGGGCGGCGCTGGTGACGTGCATGTCATCTGCAACCATTGGGGCGATTGTGTATTTCCTTGCGTATCGGAATCCGCGTGACTTCACGTTTGGCCACGCCTGCGCGGTGTTGTTCTTGGCGTTGGCGGCGACGGCGTCGACGGAGCAGGCCCGCGAGATGCTGCGCAAACCTTATGTAGTGGTCAATCATATGTATTCGAACGGCATTCGCGTGAAGAAAGACGTGGACCGCTTCAATCAAGAGGGGTACCTGGCTTCGACGATTTGGGCGCGACAGGAAGAGCGCGATGCCTGGGCGCGAATGGACGCGCAACCGCCGGCGGAGACACCGGTGGTGGGTCAGGCAGCACCAGCGGCCAACATAGAGACGCCGGGCCTTAAGGCGCAAGAAGCGATCGATCATGCGGCGAAGCTGGCGCGCGGCGAATTGATGATGCGCGGACAATGCATGGCGTGTCACACCGTGGATGGATACCGTTCCTTGCGGCGATTGTTGGCGGGACGCGACCGCGAATCGGTTGGAAGCATTCTGACAATGTTGCACGAGTACAAGGAAGACTCGCACTACCGCAAGTTTATGCCGCCGCTTGTGGGGACTCCGCAAGAAGTCGAGGCATTGGGCGACTACCTGGCGGAGAAAGTTGTTCTCCCGCCGCCAGCGGACGGAAATGTGGCGGTAGCGAGCGCAAGTGGGCCTGGGTCTTCGGCGGCGCCTGCCCCCGCCGCCGCGCCTGGAGCTGAAACGCCGGCTTCTACTCCGGTTGCTCCTGCTGCACCGGCAACCGTTCCGGCATCTGCACCAGCAGAACCGACTGCCGCGCCAGCACCGGTTCCGGCAGAGCCGGCCCCCACGCCAGCACCGGCTCCGGCGCCGTAGCGAAAACATTTGTGCGGCGCGCACGTGGCGCGTGAAGCAACAGGCAGCGGCTCCCTCACCGCTACTTAAAGCGCGCGATGCGGAAGAGGTCGATGGGGTGACTGGTCGATCCTTCCAGGCACAGGTCTGCGAGAATCTCGCCCATGACGGATGCGAACTTATACCCATGTCCCGAGAAGCCGCCTGCGATGGTGACGTTTTCATGGACAGGGTGCTTATCGACTATGAAGTGGCGATCCGGTGACATCGAGTACATGCATACGCTGAAGCGCGTGCGATGCGCTTCCATTTCTGGGAAGGTTTCCTTCAGGAATTGCCGGATACGGACTTCGTCGCCGGGTTCGAGGCCGCGGTTGAGTTCGTCGGGATCGTCGACGGGGTCGCCGCCGGTATGTTCAGCAATCTTCATCCCCTCTTCCGTGAACGCGGGGAATCCGTAGAATGCTCCGTAATCGCGCTCGACGTAGTAGGCCGGGAATTCCGGTCCGCGGTACTCGGCGATTGTTGGCGCCGTATACCAGAGCTGGACTTTGCGCAGCACATGGACGGGTGCTCCGAGCTGCGCGAGCATGGAGGCCGCCCACGGCCCCGCAGTGACTACAAGATTTCCCGCATGCAGCTCTCCGCGCTCCGTCGTGAGCGTGATGCCGTTACCATCGGCATGCCACGCAAGAACGTCATGGTGTATGAGCACGTCGGCGCCGCAACTCTGTGCGAGAGCGACTTGCTGTTCGATGCACGATTCGACGAGGAGATAGCCGCCAATCGGATCGACGTAGGCGACGAAATCTTCAGGCAGCATGATTTGGGGGTAGCGCCTTCGAGCTTCGGCAGCATCGATGCGCTCGTGCGGAAGATCATGTTGGGCATAGCAGGATTCTAATCCTGCTATCACATCCGAGCCTGGCGCTCCCGAAAGGAGGAGGCCGCTGCGGACGAGGAGATTCCGTCCACAAGCGGCCTCCAATTCGTTCCATAAATCGTAGGCGCTGTTTAGTAACGGCACATAGTCGGGATGCTCATGGTACGCTTTGCGAATCATGCGGCATCCGCCATGGGAACTACCTTGGTCGTGCGCAATCCCATGACGTTCCACCCCGCACACGCGCAATCCTCGTTTGGCCAGGCTGTAGAGCGCTGCACTACCCATTCCACCGAGACCAAGCACAATTGCGTCGTACGTGGGATGCTTCATCTATGTGCCTCCCGCAACAAGACGCGGCAGATTCTTACTTTTTGGACTTGCCGCCCTTCTTGCGCTGTTTGTTAAGCGCTTCGTAGAACTCGCGGTTCTTTTTCCAAAGCGCTTTCATCGCTTTCATCTCCGCGTTGGGCGTCACCTTTGTCAGCGTGATCTGCTGCTTGGGCTTGTTGTCCCAATCGCCCTTCACGTCCTTCAGCACCGGAAGCCGCTTCGCCACGGGCGGCACTTTCGAGGCCGCCGATGGTTTGTCGGCATACCAGTAGGCCACCGTGCTCATTTCGTTACAGAGATGATTCGCGTGGCCGTGTTCGATCGTCACCTTGATCGATTTGTTGAACCGGACGGGGTTTTCGATGTGGTGCACGTAGCTGGTCTGATAACCGCCGGTATTGCTTTCGTGGATGGATGAGCCGTTGCGCATGAACGCGTTAGGCTGCATGCCCCAAGCCTGATTGAGGTAGTCCTCGCTGCCGGTGCCGTGCAGGTCAGGCGGCCACTTGTAGCCGTCCACCCAAATCATGTCGTCGCCTTCGCCCCACCAGGTGCGCTGAAAATTCGTCACACTGATGTTGCAGCCGACATAGTGGCCGCGGCCTTGGGTTTCCAGGATGACGTAGTTGTTGTTGTACGCAAGCCGTTCCTTGTTGGCAACGTCGGCCTCGGGCCGATTCACCCAGATCTCGTGGCCCCAACCGCCAAACGGGTTTTCCCGGCGGAATTCTGCATGGAAGTACATTTCGTCTTCGGGCAGGGGGTCTTTGTAGGTTTCGTAGTCGATGTAGAAATATTGACCGTGAACGTCTGGGCTCTCGTTGATGAGCTCGACCAGAGCGCGTTCGCGGAACGGCATCTGCGCGTAGCAATTGAGCGCGCACCCTTCATTGAACCGGTTGTTGTTGAAGGTCGATGCGCTGAACAAGAACGACTGATACGAATTCACGATGCTGTGGCCGAGGCCGAAGAAGTCGCCGAGCGGAACGAGCACGCTGGCGTGCGGGGCGTTGTCCCATGTGAACCGCAGCAGGCATTCGCGGTAATGGTGCCGCTGGGTCATCCAGATATGCAGAATGCGCCCGGGGCCTTTGATGTCGGCGAGGACACGCGTCTCGCCCGGTTGAATCTGCCACGCGTCCGCGTTGTGTCCGGTGGTATCCCACGACGAGAACCGGCCCGATTTGCCGGGACGCCGCTTGGTAAGAAGGTCGTACATATCATTCTCCCTCCCGCAACCGCGGGAAATCTCTTTGGTGAAACTGCACTTAGTGAATACAACCGCAGGCCCCCCCATACCGTTGCATTCGCCTGTGGAATGATATGCGTGCTTGCCAGGCACAATGTGAGCCGCGCGCCATCGGCGGCTCCAGGAAGGTCGCTTATTTCACCTCCCTGCTCTGCTCGATGCGGTACGCGATGCCGCGCGCATTCATGAGTACGTCGCGGTCAACGTGAGCCAGGTCGGAAGGAGTGGGTTCGATACCGCACTCTTCGAACAAGCGCATCGCCGCTGCTTGTACCCGTTGTTGTAGGAAAGACAGCAAATCGTCGCCTTCGAGATCGGAAGTCATGCCTCCGCGCATGGCCTCCTCCAAGGCATCGATTGACTGAAGCAATACATCTCCGGCTGCCGCGACATCGGTTACGACACCGAAATGGCTTACGCATAAACGCTCCGTGCCGCTGTCGAGCACACGGCGCACGGAAACGCGTGCGGCCTCCGGATCGAAGTCGGTGGGCGGACTCGAGAAGTAGATGTACGGTTTGTTCCCGTGCTGAATGCTCGGGTAGTGCATGCCGAAGGCGTCGCCGGTGAAGGCGCTGCCTGTGGCGAGGTCGATCATGGCGATATGGTGCTTCGAGTGGCCCGGCGTATGGAGGAACAGGAATGTGCGTTTGCCGAAGCGGAGCCTTTGGCCGTCTTCCACGGCTTTCACGCGTGACGCACGTATCGGAGCGACGTTTCCGTAGAGCGTCTCGAAGACTTCGCGGCCATAGACGTGTGTCGCACTTTCAACGAGGCGCGTTGGGTCAATGAGGTGCCGTTCCGCGCGGGGATGACACAACACCTTTGCTTTGGGGCAGTGTTTCAGCAACTCGGCTGCGCCGCCGCAGTGATCGAGGTGGGCGTGCGTCACTACGACGTAGCGCACGCAATCGGGGGTTAGCCCTTGCTCTTCGACGGCACGCAACAAAACCGGGACCGCCAACGCCGTATTTGTGTCGACGATAGCGATGTGGCCTTCTTCCACGACCAGGTAGGCCGCGGCGCTTTCAGGAGCGCGATAGTGGCAATCCACCGTAACGACGGTTTCCGGCCCGCGACGTTGCATGTCGGTTACTTTCCTCCTTGCGCGACAGGTCATCCTTGGACAACCCCGAGCGCGAATGAATTGTCGCATACCCGCGCGGTCCATCGCGAATTGAACGGACAGCCGAAGCCGTTGATAAGGTTTACGGAGCATCAACCTCGTAAGGCGGAAAGCAGGAACAGACCCGTCTGCGCTCACTGCGTTCGCTTCGCTTGGGTCAGTCCCTGGATTCCGCCGCTATTGACTCTTCCTTGGGTCAACCACTGTGTTGCCTTAATTGCGATTCGCTACACCGGGGAGATCGCGCGAAGACATGCAACGTGGGCATGGGACGCGTGATGTGCAATACTGAGGACGGGACGCGGGCAGTATGAAATCCATACAGGAGACCTGTCATGGCAACTGCATTGGAGCATTACGAGAACCTGCTGGCTGAGCACTACACATGGCTGTACGGCGGTTGGGAAACGAAGCTCGAGGAAAACCGTGCGTTCTTCGCTCAGATTGATCTTCTCGATGGCGCGGGCAAATCGGCGGTGGACTTAGGGTGCGGCTCGGGATTTCAGTCTGTGCCCTTGGCGCAAGCGGGATACGAGGTCTATGCCGTCGACATAAGTTCCACGCTTTTGAGCGAACTCAGACAGCGTGCGGATGGACTTCCCATCGTATGCGTTGAAGGGGACCTGCTCGACTTTATGCACACGTGCCCGGCTTCGCCGGATCTTGTCGTGTGTATGACGGACACGATCTTGCATCTCGCGGACAAAGCGGCGATTGAGCAGTTGTTTGGCTCGGTTGCGGGGGCGTTGGCGCAGGGTGGCGCGTTTGTATTGAGTTTCCGCGATAACAATGCGGAGCCGAGGGACATAGACCGCATTATCCCTGTTCGAAGCGACGATCGCACAATCTTTACGTGCATTCTCGAATACGAGGCGGAACACGTGAAGGTGTTCGACGTTACGTATACGCGAGAGGGCGAACGCTGGTCGATGAGCAAGAGCTTCTATCGAAAGGTCCGCGTTTCCACGGAATGGGTGAGGCAGGCGTTGGAGCAGTCGGGCTTGCGCGTGGTGGACGCAAACGTTGTGCGAGGAATGACGTATCTGGTGGCGCAGAAATCATAAGCAGGTGAAACGGCGGGAATGTGAAGAGTTGTGAATTCGGAGGGGTAGTGAGGTGTCGAACGAACCGGTACACAATTCGGACAAAAGGATAGTCCCGAACGCGAAGTGGGGCCGCGAAATCGTGTAGAATAGAGGTATGTTTAGTGCCCCGAAGTCATTCCGCCTGCACATTGGATTGTTCGGCCGCCGCAATGTCGGCAAATCCAGCCTGTTGAACGCAATCACGCGTCAGCAGGTGTCCATTGTGTCTGAATTCGCAGGCACCACCACCGATCCCGTCGAAAAGCCCATGGAGCTCTTGCCGCTGGGCCCCGTCTTATTTATTGACACGGCAGGTATCGATGATGTGGGCGCCTTGGGTGAGTTGCGGGTCAAGAAGACGCAGCAAGTCTTCGAGCGAACGGACCTTGGCGTGTTGGTGACGGAAGCGTCGCAATGGGGCGAATTCGAGTCGGAGATTCTCGACGAGTTCTCGTCGCGGGAGATTCCCGCCGTCGTCGTCTTTAACAAGGTGGATTTGGGTGAGCCCGAACCGTCCTTGATCGAAGCGCTTCATGCCAAAGACATTCGAACTGTTCAGACAGTCGCGGCAAGTGGACAGGGTGTCCTCGACTTTCGAGAAGCGTTGCTGGAAGCCGCCCCCGAAGAATTTGTGAACAATCCGACCATCCTTGGCGACCTTGTCGGGCCGGGAGAGATGGCCGTTTTGGTAGTGCCGATTGACAAGGAGGCGCCGAAGGGCCGGCTCATCATGCCGCAGGTTCAATCGATCCGCGATTTGCTGGATTCAGATGCCTATTGCATGGTCGTTAAGGAGCGCGAACTTCGCGCGGCCCTGGAGCGCCTGACGCGGCCGCCGCGGCTCGTGGTGACGGATTCGCAGGCATTTTTAAAGGTGGCCGCCGACACGCCGCCGGAAATTCCCATAACCAGTTTCTCGATCTTGTTTGCGCGTTTCCACGGAGATCTCATTGCGCAAGTTCAGGGCACTGTTGCCATCGACTCGTTGCGCGCGGGCGACCGCGTGCTGGTGTCCGAGGCGTGCAGTCATCACCCCATTGGCGAGGATATCGGGCGCGTGAAGATTCCGCGTTGGCTGACGCAGTACGTGGGCGGAAAGCTACACTTCGATACGGTTCAAGGACATGATTTCCCCGAGGACTTGCCGTTGTACAAGCTGGTCATCCATTGCGGGGCGTGCACGTTGAACCGGCGCGAGATGCTCAGCCGTATATTGCGGTGCAGGCAGGCAGGTGTTCCGATTACGAACTACGGACTTACCATCGCCTACAGTCTGGGTATCTTCGAGCGGGCATTGGGGCCGTTCCCGGCGGCGTTGCAGGCGTACCGCGACGCGTTGGCGGCCATGCAACACTGCCCGCGCGGAGAGTCTCCTGAGCCTGCCGGAACCGTGGCGGATGGAGCGTGTGTGTATACGGGAGAGGCGCCGAACGGATAGAGTGAGCGGCGGCAGGCCCGCGAGTTTTGGAGTGGAACCTGAGAAAGCGGCAGTGAACGATGTATTTGATCGACGATAGCGACATACTCTCGTGGTTGGAGGAAGAAGATCCCGACCGCCTTAATGAATTGTATCGGATGGCGGATGAAGTCCGCAGGGAGGCTGTTGGCGAAGAGGTGCACCTTCGCGGCCTCATTGAGATTTCGAATTACTGCTCGCGATTGTGCGGCTATTGCGGATTGCGCGCAGGAAACCGCGAGATCGAGCGCTATCGAATGCACGAGGACGAGATTCTCGGGTGTGCGCGCCAAGCCGCGCAGTACGGTTACGGCACGGTCGTCCTGCAAGGGGGCGAGGACTACGGGATTGAGCGGGAATGGCTTGCGAACATCGTGCGGCGCATCAAGGAGGAAACACCGCTTGCCGTGACGCTCAGCATGGGTGAGCGCCCGTATGACGACCTGGCTGCATGGAAAGAAGCCGGAGCTGACCGGTTTCTACTTCGATTCGAGACGTCGGACCCCGAACTCTACAAGCGGATCCACCCGGCGGCAGCGACGGATGGCGGGGTCGATCGCATTGAAATCCTTGGCCAGTTGCGCGAACTGGGATACGAAGTTGGAAGCGGCGTGATGGTTGGGATTCCCGGGCAGACGTATACGGGTCTTGCCCTGGATATTGCGCTCTTTCGGCGACTCGACCTGGACATGATTGGGGTAGGCCCCTATATTTCGCATCCGGATACGCCGCTCGGCAAAGGCGACTGGGTCCGCCCCATCTTGCCGCAGGAGCAGGTCCCAAACACGGAACAAATGACGTACAAAGTCCTTGCCCTGACGCGCCTGGTGTGTCCGGAGGCCAACATTCCGAGTACAACGGCGCTCGCGACCATCAACAAGGAAACGGGCCGCGAGTTGGGGCTGATGCGAGGGGCGAACGTGGTCATGCCGAACATGACGCCGCCCAAGTACCGGGCTCTCTACGAAATCTATCCGGCTAAGGCGTGCATCGACGAGTCGTCGGGCGAGTGCCGAGTATGCCTGCGCCGCCGGATTGAGGCCATTGGCCGGCAGGTGGGGACGGGGCAGGGCGGCCGGCTGCGCAGCGTTTAGCCTACAATTTACCGCGGCGCAACTGAGCGCCGGCACATATTCCCCAGATCAGTAAGAAACCCATTCCATTCCGAGTCGAATGCCGGTAGGATATGGCCCGCAAGGCGAATCCGGTGAAGGTGTGTCCGCGACGAGTGACTCTAGCGGAATCGATGTGAAGGCGGTGTAGAGAATGGGAAGAAGAGAGAGCGCGCCCGTGCTGGGACCATTGGTGCTCGAACGACTGATGCACTACTACCACCTCGTGGCCGAGCAAATCGAGGAGCGGCCGCATGGGCGGGTGTCGAGTGCCGAAATTGCGCACTTGCTGGGTATGGACGATACGCTGGTACGCAAGGATTTGGCCGCAATCGGTGTGCGCGGACGGCCCCGAGTGGGATTCAGTACCGCGGAGCTGATGGAAGCAGTTCGAATCACGCTCGGATTCAATGACACCTACAAAGCGGTTATCGTGGGCGCTGGCCGTATGGGCGGAGCAATTGCATCCTATGCGGGGTTCGCGAAGTACGGGCTTTATGTTGTCGCGCTGTTCGACGTGGACGCCGAGCGCGTGGGCAATGTCCAAGGAGGCGTCTTCGTTCAGCCTCTTGAGAATCTGGAGACTGTCATCGCGCGGCACGACGTGCGCCTGGCGATTCTGACCGTGCCCGCGGACGCGGCTCAGGCGTTGGCCGACCGCATGGTTGCGTCGGGCATACGCGCCATCTGGAACTTCGCGCCCACGAGTCTGGTTGTGCCGCCGGGCGTGTTTGTGCGGCACGAGCACATTTCGATCGGACTGGGCGAGTTGGCCTACTTCCTGAAGCAGTACCGAGGTGCGGAAGCGAGGGAAGCGGCCGCGGAAGGCTCCGAGTCGAACTCCGGAACGTCGTCTTAGCCGCACCTCTCCACGCTAATCGCGGGCGCCCTGCCCGCGATACACGACCCCATCTGTTCTGATTGTTCAATTCGTTGTAGTACGGTATGATGACACCCAACAGGGGTTACGGGATGGAGCACATCCGACTTTCCATGGAGAGGAACGCGCATGGTCTGGTACTACGCCGAGGGCAACAATCAGATTGGCCCCAAGAGTGAAGCCGAATTTCAGCAACTGGTCTCCGCGGGGGTGATTCGCGCCGATACGTTGGTGTGGCGCGAGGGCATGCCGGGTTGGAAGGCCTACGGTGAAGTCGATCCTTCGCTTGTGTTCTCCGGCACCCAATCAGCACTTCAGGCGCAGCCTTATGTCCGGGACGAAGGGGCATACGACACGGCGATGACGATTTGTTCGTCGTGCGGGAACACCTTTCCCTCCGAAGACGTCATCGAGTTCGCGGGCAGGTACGTATGCGCCGCGTGCAAGCCGGCTTTCGTTCAGCAACTTAAGGAGAGCGGCCGCGTTCCGGGCGCGATGGCCTACGCGGGTTTTTGGATACGGTTGGGGGCGCGTATCATCGACACAGTGATTCTGGTCGTGGCCAACTATCTGGTTACTGCCGTGCTCGAGATGGTTTTCGGTCGTGCAGGAGAAGCTGCCGCGTTGACTGTGCTTCTGCTTTCTGTGCTGATCAATTGGGGGGCTTCGATAGGTTATTTCACCTACTTCCATGGAAGATATGGAGCAACGCCGGGAAAGTTGGCGCTAGGGCTTCGGGTTGTGCGCGAAGACGGCAGTCCAATCACGTATTTGCGGGCGTTCGCCCGGTATTGGGGGGATGTGCTGACCGGTCTGACATTCTTTATTGGCTACATCATCGCCGCATTCGATGACGAGAAGCGCGCCCTTCACGACCATATTTGCAGCACGCGCGTGGTTCACGTTTAGGTATGGGCGAGCCGACAGAGGGCCAGACGTGAGTGTGTCGCCGTTTCACTGCGCGAAGTGCGGGACTCTTTTCCCGGAATACGCCCTGAATGCACAGGATCTGACTCCATGTCCTGCATGCCGAGCGCCTGTGTTGGGATTGGTTTTTCCCGCGCTGCTACGTCCCCAGGGTCCGGGTGAGCGAGCGGAGAGCATCCTTATAGACGGCGAGAGCAGTTGCTTCTATCACCCTTCGAAGAAGGCAGCGGTTCCGTGTGACGGTTGCGGCCGTTTCTTGTGCACGCTGTGCGATGTCGAAATCGGTGACCGGCATTTGTGCCCGGTCTGTGTCGAGAATGCCCCGAAGAAGGGCAAGCTGGTGCAGCTTGAGCCGTCACGGTATCACTACGATTCTATTGCGTTCTTGCTTGCTACCATGCCGCTGCTGTTGTTCTTCATGTGCTGGCCTGCCATGGTTGTGACCGCGCCACTGAGTTTCTATCTGTGTATCCGTCACTGGAATACGCCCTTGAGCGTAGTGCCGCGCACACGCATCCGTTTTGTGTTAGCACTGTTCTTTGTCTTGTTGCAGATCGGGGGCATGGGGCTGGTGATCCTTGGACTCGTGGTTGGATGAGGATATGACATGAGGCCACAACTTGTAGATTACCGGCGTCTTCCCGGAAGGACGCTGCTCACACCGGGGAAGACGCAAGCCCTGTATGCCGGTCCCGATCACCTGTTGCTCCTCTCGACGTCTATGTTCGCGGAATCGTACAAGAGGTTCTACTACGGAGACATTCAGGCAATCACGGTACGCAAGACTTCGACGGGCGCAGTCTGGAATGCAGTTTTGAGTATAGGCCTAGCCCTGCTTGCGGGCTTTATTCCGGTTGCGTTGAATCTTGGCACTGAAGGGTGGCTTGCGCTGTCGGGCATTGCGATTGTCTTCGCAGTGTTCGCGTTGTTGCTGCTTGTGACGAATCTTATTCTGGGGCCGACGTGCGAATGCAGCATTCTGACCGCGGTTCACGAGGAGCGGGTAGTCGCGCTAGGGCGTTTATGGCAGGCACGAAAGGCCATCGCATCCTTGCGCCCCATCATTGACACCGTTCAGGGTACGGTGACTGCGGAAGCCGCCGCGGAGACGATTGCGGCGATATTCGCGACGCCCGAAGCTCAAGCGACTATTGAACAGC
>JAIBAQ010000108.1 GCA_019695095.1 Candidatus Hydrogenedentota bacterium | reverse complement strand
GTGCGGTCCAGATCGAACCGGCGCAGTTGCCCCGTAAGAATGAGGTCCGGCTGGCTCATGTTCTGCGCAATGCCCACGTCCGCGAAACGGCCCGTGGCAATTACAGCGTCCATCAATGTGCGCAATACCGTATCGCGCGGGAGTTCGGCCCACTCGACATTCTCATACTGGCCGAGTTCGTTGTTTGCGTCGAGATAGACGATCGCCTGACCATAGGGGCGCGCGGTCTCCATGGGGCGGACCGCCAACGTCATTTCGGACGGTTCCGATTTCGGTACCGTTACCTCGGGCGTCAGGGTGTATCGAACCGTCGGCGTGTACGACCGCGTCGCGCACCCTGCCACGGCAAGCAACGCAACGAGCGCGCACACTATACGCAGGCCACGCACAACTCCACCGCAATGGACTATCCCCGTCTCGACGCCAAGCAAGACCTTGCCACCATTCGCTACCCTCTTGTCATTCTGAGCGGCAGCGAAGAATCTGGCTTGAACACATTCTGATTGGAAGCCAGATTCTTCGCTTCGCTCAGAATGACAGCCGTTTCGATTGGATTGACATTCAATCCGTCCGGAGCGATGGACCCGAAGGTTGCTGATTAAGCGGCGCGTCATTTCGGGCTCCTCTTGGTGGCGTTGCCTTTGCCCCAAACCAGCGCCGACGGGTCATCCTGCAAATGGACGGCCACGTCGCGCAACGCTTCCATCGTCTCATTGAGCGTCTGCAACGTGTCAAGCAGCGCGTGCTGTACATTCCCGGAATCGAAGCTCAGCGACGCCGCCGTCTTCTCGAATTGTTCCGAAGTCGATTGCAGGCGTTTACTAAGCGCCACGAATTCCTCTCGCATGGTCTTTTCGGTGTTTGCGAAGTCGATCGGCTTGATCTTCTCGTGCACGTCCGCCAGCGTAGCGTCCGCAGTCTCCACGAGTTTCTTCGTGGAATCGGCGAGTTCACTAAATTTTGTGATCGACAATTTCACGTCGTCCACGCTGCCGTGAACGTCGTCGGTCAACATGGTCAGCGTCTGCCGGGCGTCTTCAACAAACCCTTCGGTCTCCTCGATAAACGACTTTGCTTGCCGCACCGTATCCGTAAGCTCGCCTGACCCCAACCCGTCCAACGCCGTGTTGAACTTCTCGATGGTCTCGCGCAGCGCCGTGAGCATGTCCGCGGACTGCGAACTGAAGTTCTCCACCAACGACTGCGTCGCGGGTATCGTCGCGCCTTCGGGCAACAATATGTCTTTGGGATTGTTGTTCGACAGCGCCACGCACATCGTGCCCGTGGCGAAGCTGAAGAATTCGAGCGTGGCCTCGACCCCTCTGTGAAGCTGGACTTTCTTCGGATCGATGAGCACTTCCACGCGCGCGTTGCCGTCGTCCGTCACGAAGATGTCGTCCACTTTCCCGACCGGCACACCCAAGTACTGCACAAGGCCGCCTTTGTTCAGGCCGAGCACGGAGCGCTCGAACACGATCACGAAGCGCTGCTCATTGCCGGTCCGGAACCCCATGATGTAGACCATGAGCGCGGCAATGGCAGAGAAGCCAATCAGGAGAAAGACTCCTACTTTCGCTTTCTGGACTTTGGTGGCCACGTGTTTCCTCTACCTCTCCGCGATGCGCCTAACCGCGCGCAACTCTCTATCTATTACTCCGGCATTATGCATCCGTCACAGACTCCGCTGGGCAATGAACGCGTCGGCACGGCGCTCGAAGAATTGCCGGGTCCGCTCGTTGTCGCAGGACTGGACCTGTTCCAGGTCTCCCAGAAACACCACTTTACCCAAATCCAGCATCAAAATGCGGTCCGCAATCTTTTTTATCGATTCCAGCTCGTGTGTGACAATTACGAACGTAATCCCCAAAAGCTTGCGTAAGTTCAATACGAGTTCGTCCAAACCGGAGGCCATAATCGGGTCCAGCCCCGCCGAAGGCTCGTCAAAATACACGATGGGCGGGTCCAAAGACATGGCCCGGGCCAGCCCGGCGCGCTTTTTCATACCCCCGGAAAGCTCGTCGGGAAGCAATCCTTCCGCAGCCCCGAGGCCGACGAGGCTGAGCTTCAGCCGCACGATAGCCGGGATCAGCGCCTCGTCTACTTTGCCATATTCGCGCAGGGGCAGGGCCACGTTGTCGCCGACGGTCATCGAATTGAAGAGGGCGCCCGACTGAAACGCAATGCCGATGTTGCGTTGCACGAGGTTCAGCTCGTCCTCGTTCATCTTCGTGATGTCGTTGCCGTCGTAGCGAATACTACCCGCCGTCGGACGCAGCAAACCGGTCATGTGCTTCAGCAGAGTCGTCTTGCCGCATCCGCTGCCGCCGATGATGACGAAGATCTCGCCGCGCTTAATCGAAAACGAGATGTCGTCGAGCACTTTGCGCTCGCCGTAGTGCGCGGTCAGGTTCTCGACTTCTATGAAGATGTCGTTCGTCATTCTCAATCCAGCACGTAATAGAAAATCGTCGCGAATATCATATCAATCACGATGATCAGAAAGCTGTCCATCACCACGGCGCGGGTCGTCATGAGGCCTACGCCGCGCGAGCCGCCTTCCACGCGCAGTCCGTTGTGACACCCGACCAGCACCAGGGCAATCGCGAAGAAGAAGCCCTTCAGCAGCCCCTGGCTGATGTCGCCGATGCGGGCCGCATTGAGCGTTTCATGCAGCCAGTAGTCCCAGCGGAAGCCGAGCACCAAGGTGCCCCAGACCATGCCGCCGAGCACGCCGGAAAACATGCCCAAGGCCACCAGACACGGCATTACCACAACCAACGCCACGAGTTTGGGCGCGACGAGGAATTGCGCGACGTTGAGTCCCATGCCGCGCAACGCGTCGATTTCCTCCTGCACCTTCATGGTCGACAGTTCCGCCGCGATGGCCGCGCCGGTTCGCGCGGATACAATGACGGCCGTCATGACCGCGGCCAATTCGCGCGAGAAACCGATCATCACCAAGTCGGCCACGTAGATGCCCAGTCCGAAGGTGCGCAACTGCGCCGCCGACAACATGGCAATCGTCAACCCCAGCAGGAAGTTCATCAGGGCGATGATGCCGATGGCGCGCACGCCCATTTCGTGCATCTCGTCGACGCACAGGCCCACGCGAAATCCGCGTCCTTCCAGCGGCGCGATCAAGGTCCAGTACATGGCATCTACGATGAGGTCGATGCCCTGGCGCAATTCCTGGTAGAACTTGATGCCTTGGTCTCCGAGCGATACGAGAAAACTCGTGCGCTCCGAGCCGCGACGCAATGCCGCCGCTAGTCCCGGCTCGATCAATTCCATGAATTCCGCGACTTGGCCGGTCTGGCCTTCCCACTTCAGTTCCGCGTGGCGCGACCGAGCGAGATCCGCAATCGCGATCAGCCACGCGCCGCCGCGCGAATCCATCGATTCCGTGCCCGAGAAATCGAGCACGACGGAGTCGCCTTTCTTGGGGCGGCGTTCGCGCACCGCCGCAAGCAGGGTGCGGCCCGTCTCTTGGTCCAGCCGGTTTGGGCATGCGATACGCGCGTCGCTCATCCTTCGCCCCGCGCCATCGCTTCGAACTCGACTTCTGTCAACACGCGCACGCCCAGCGACTGCGCCTTGGCCAGTTTCGATCCCGCGCTCTCGCCAGCCAGCAGGAAGTGCGTCTTTGCGCTCACACTCGAACTTGGCCGCCCGCCCAGTTCCTTGATGCGATCTTGGATGCTCTCGCGGGAGTAATTCTTCAAGGTTCCCGTCACGACGATGGTCTTGTCCTTGAACGGCAACGCGCCGCCATCGGCGCGCCGTTCTTCGATCATGTTGACGCCAGAATCCTTCAGCCGATCGACCAGCCGCTTATTCTCATCGGTATCGAAAAAGTCGCGAATGCTCGCCGCAACGATATCGCCAATTTCATGGACCGCGCTTAGGTCCTCGACTTTCGCGGCCTCAATGGCCTCCATGCTCAGGAAATGTTCCGCGAGAATTTCCGCGGTGCGCGCGCCAACATGGCGTATGCCAAGCCCGTTCAACAACCGGCTCAACGGCCGCGCCTTGCTCGCGCGAATCGCGTCAACGAGGTTCGCCGCTGATTTCACGCCCATACGATCCAGGTTCGCCAGCGTCATCTCGTTGACAAGGCTCTCGTCATACAACCCCGACGGGTCCCGGATGATTCCGTTGTCCACCAATTGCTCGATCACCGCCGGGCCGAGGCCCTCGATATCCATCGCTCCCCGGCTCGCGAAATAGCGCAGCCGTTCCTTTACCTGTGCGGGACACGCCAGGTTCAGGCACCGCAGATAGACCCCTTCCGGGTCCTTGTGCACCTCGCCGTGACATTCCGGGCATTCGGTGGGAATGGCATACGGCTTCGTGTCTTCCGGGCGCTCCTCCACAATCGCGCGCAACACCTGCGGGATGATCTCGCCCGCCTTCTGAATCTCTACCGTGTCGCCCTCGCGAATGTCCTTGCGATACAGCTCTTCGAAATTATGCAGACTGGCGCGCTTCACCACCGTGCCCGCGAGCGGCACCGGCTGCATCTCCGCGACCGGCGTCAACGTGCCCGTCTTGCCGACCTGCACGACGATGCGCTCCAGTCTCGTGCGCGCGACCTGCGCCGGATATTTGTACGCGATGACCCAGCGCGGCGATTTCGACGTTGTGCCGAGAATGCGACGGTGCGCCGCCGAATCGACCTTGATCACAAGACCGTCGATGTCGAAATCCAATTCGCTGCGCTTCGTGTCCCACGTACGGCACACGTCAAGCACTTCGTCGATGTTTACGCACGACTGCCGCAACACGCCGACCGGCAGTCCATACGCCTCCAACTCCGCGAGCGTCTTCGAATGCGATTCCAATTCCGCGCCGTCAATGGCCGCGATGTCGTAACACACGAGACTGAGGCGGCGCTGCGCCACCAGCCGCGAATCGAGCTGCTTCAACGTGCCCGCCGTCGCATTGCGCGGATTTGCCAACGGCGCTTCGCCCGCCTCCTCGCGCAACTGGTTGATGCGGTCCAGCTCCTTCCGCCGCATGTAGACCTCGCCGCGCACTTCCAGCACAGACGGCGGATGGCCCTTCAACACCAGCGGCACCGCGCGAATCGTGCGCACATTCGCGGTCACATTATCGCCCCGCGTGCCGTCGCCCCGCGTCGCCGCCCGCACAAACCGGCCATCCTCGTACCGCAACGTGATCGCCACACCGTCGACTTTCAATTCCACGACATACCGCGGCGGCTCGCTCAACCCTTTGCACACCCGCTGGTCAAATGCGCGCAGTTCGTCTTCGTTGTACGTGTTGTCGATGGACAACATCGGCACGTCGTGCTCGACCGTCTCAAACTCCGACAACGGCGCCCCGCCTACCCGCTGCGTCGGCGACTCCGGCGTCACCCACTCCGGATGCAACGCCTCGATGGCCTCAAGGTCCTTCAGAAGACGGTCAAACTCCGCGTCCGAAATTTCCGGCGCGGCATCCTGATAATACAGGCGATTGTGGTGCTCAACGGTCTCGCAAAGCAGCTTGTAGGCAGCGCGATCCACGGCAGGTATGTCGATTGGTTTCGTCATGGCGTCATTATATCTATCCCCAAACAGGGCCGCACGTTGCATGGCGGGGAGGGGCAGGTCAGGGAGATTCACTTGTGGGAGACATCCTTTTCGTCATTCCCGCGAAAGCGGGAATCCATCTTCTCTATTCAACGACAGTGTCCACCCCAATCTGGATTCCCGCTTTCGCGGGAATGACGAGAGGGGGGAAGGCGCCAGCCCAACGCAGGTCTGCCCGTCATTGAAGTCTGCGTCGTGTGTACTGTATCTATATGATTATGCAACGCGAACCAGCAGTATACATTCTCGCCAGCAAACTGCGTGGCACCTTGTACATTGGCGTCACCAGTAATCCTCCACAACGCATCAGCGAACACAAGACTGACGCACGCGAGGGCTTTACGAAGAAATACAACGTCAAGACTCTTGTCGACATCGAACACTTCCCCACGATGCGTGAAGCGATAGCCCGCGAAAAGCAAATGAAAAAGTGGCGACGTGCCTGGAAGATCGAGTTGATCGAGAAGGACAACCCCGAATGGAAGGATCTTTGGCAAGATTTCCCTTAGGTTCTCAGTGCCAGCGCGTCCACAACAGGTACTATCCACCTCCCCGTACCGTCAATCCCGCGAAAAGCAGACTCGCCCCACCCCCATCTCAGTCTCGTCATTCCCGCGAAAGCGGGAATCCATCTTCTCCAATTAACCGATCCTCCTACGCAAATCTGGATTCCCGCTTTCGCGGGAATGACGCATTGAGTGTTTCGTATCAAAGACAGCTATGGAAGGCGCAGCCGCCCTCCGGTGCTTGCGCCGGACGCGTCGCACGGACGGCTTGCGCGATAGCGCAAACGTCCGGAAAGACATTTGCTCTTTGTGGCGCAGCCTCCCTCGGCTGCGATTCAGTAGCGCAGCGCTCGCCGAGCGCGGCGCGCACAACCGCAGCCTCAGACGTGCCCCCACGCATCCGAGCATACCCACAACCTACGACCACCGCGCGACGGATCATGACCACGAACCACGCGATTCACACGTATACACGGCAAGTTGGCGCAGGGAGTAAGAAGCAAGGAAGTCGACGCAAAGTAGCAAGGCCGCAAGGAGTTGGCAGGGATTCATGGTCGCCCTCAATGTTCGCGGAGACAAGGCACTGCAGGCAGCGGAGGCGCACAAGATTCAGAAGAGCATCAAGAGGAGATTGGCGGTCCGAAGAATGGTCTGCGGCGGCGGATCGGTAGACTACGCCACAGCAGGGGGTGGACTTCAGCTAAGGTTTCGCAGACTCTGTGGCACCTCCAACATTTCGCCCCCGTTCTCGCACCGTCATCCCGGCTTCTCTACCACCGTCATTCCCATTTCTGCATCACCGTCATCGCCGTTTCTCCACTCGTGTCATTACGGCTTCTCTACCACCGTCATTCCCGCGAAAGCGGGAATCCATCTTCTCCAATTAACCGATCCTCCTACGCAAATATGGATTCCCGCTTTCGCGGGAATGACGCATTGAGTGTTTCGTATCAAAGACAGCTGCCCCTCGGCGCTTGCGCCGGTCGCGTCGCACGGACGGCTTGCGCGACAGCGCAAACGTCCGGAGAGACATTAGAAATGTAGCGCCCGCCTTCCACGGCGGGCGTCCCCCGGCTTGCGATTCGGTAACGCGGCCACAACCAACGCGCGACGGAATACGACCACGAACCACGCGAATCACACGAAAACACAGCAAATACGTTTGGGAGCTTCTGACGTAGAGGCGCAGGGAGTAAGAAGAAAGGAATCCAACGCAAGGCCGCAAGGGAACAAAGCCGCAAGGAGTCGACGGGCTTCCATAGTCGACGTTGATATTCGCGCAGACGAGTCACTGCAAGCAGCGGAGGCGCACGGAATCTAGAGAGGATTAAGAGGAGACTGACGGTCGGCTACCGACAGGTATGTCGGCGAAGTGGCGTCGTCGGGCGACTATGCTGCAACGAGCGAGAAAACCTATCTTGACTTCAACCTCGCAATCTGGCGCCCCGACTTTCCGATGCTGAGGAGAATTTCTGGATCAGATCTTATAATGCTTAAGGCCTGAGGGACCTCAAGGCCAGCTATTGCAGCCAGTCGATCAATGCTGCGCCACTTATACTGGCTGGAAGTCAAGGCATCCTTTATACGCTGCATGGCATTGTCTCTGTCGACTGCTGAAATGACTACAGGCTCGCCAAGCAGGGTCTGCTGTGCACTGGAGGCACCAGATTGCTGCTGGAGGTTTGAGACTGCCTCCTTGATGGTCTCGATTTCGTCCCTGATTGGGTCCAACTCTTTGTCCAGGTTTTCAGAAAGGTCGCGAAGCCTAATGTTCCGGTTTTCACCCCAAGAGACCTGGATATCCCCTCGGTTGAGCAAAACGACTAGTTGCTTGCGAAATATGAACACGATCAGACATAGAGCCACGAAGAACAGAAATGGCCAGTCCAGGAGCTTGATGAGCACATCGTAAGTCGTATGTGGCGGCATTACATTTCCTCCTGTTATGCGGAGACATTACTTGAGAGTCCTTGGTTCCTTGGCGAAAGCTGACTAGATGAGCCTCTCGATAATGCCGCTGACTCCGTTCGCAAGCTTCCAGTGATGTCGTTCGTCTCGACCTAATCTGCGAGAGGCGAAGAGTATTGCGAGCTTCAGCAGCGGAGATGCTGAGGCATAGTCGTCCTTTATGGCCAACGCTTCTGAACGCGTGCCTGAGGCGTGAATGGCCAGCGCCGCATAACACTTTATCACTTCAGACTTCGCTTTCGTGTAGAGGGACGCAATATCGCTGGCATGGTTCCAAATTTGGTCATGAGCGAAGACTGAAAGCATCCACATTGCACAATACGGGGGGACGGGATTTCTCATGCTATTGAGTGACTTGAGCAACTTCTTGGCAATGCTCTTCTGCTCCTTTGGAGTAAGGCTATCGAAAGACAGAACATACTTCGCCACATGCTCGGCCACCGGATAGAGAAGCATTACATTGTCAATCACGAGGTCTAGAACTTCACGTTTCAGAGGGGAAGGTGCTCCCGGTATTCGAGGCAACTTGTTGAGGGCATACGTAACTGCCTCATAGTCAACGAGAGTAGTATCTGACAAAGATGCCTCAAGCAATCCCTTCAGGTCGTGCCCCTGAAGCATTTCCAGAGCTTCCTGGACCATTGATTCATCAGGCCCCTCATCGTCGTCAGATTCTTCGTAGTCAACCTGAAAATCACGAAGCTGTCTTATAACGGCATCGCGACTAGTCAGTTGCGCATCGTGAGTAGTCAAGACACGGTCTCTGTACTCACCAATAGTAAGAATTCGCGTTTTCGAGGACTGAAGCGTCAGTCCGTGATTCACGAATAACCACTCTCCCAAACTAAACAAAATCGATTGAGCTTCATATTCTGACTTACAGAATATGTTGTAGTCATCTACCCAACGAACAAAATCCGAACGTTGATTAAGTAATGAGGCATCAACATCTATAAGAATTGCCTCGGCCAGAACTCTTGATGCGTATGGACCCACGGGAATCCCATAGCTGTTTCTACCCATCAAATTGTTGATTAGCTTTCGTACCAATACCCGAGCCACTTCACGCACGCGCTGCGATTTCGCGACTGTGCCGACTATATTCTGGAGCCGATGTTGATAGATCCTCGGATAGAAGTCAGCTATATCGGCAATTGCCACAAATTTGACTTGTGACCTAACGGCCTTCGCCTCCAATCGACACCGATATGCTTCATATGAGCCTCGTGAGTCGTACAGAGTATTAGTTTGTTTTGTGTCTACGCGAAACGAAAAGACACGCTTTAGCTTCTGAGGCACACGACTACATTCAATATCATCTTTTACGATGAGAACGAGCGCCGTATAGATTATCAAGTCCTGTGGATGCAATAGGTGCAAAACACGAACACTTGACCGGCTTTTTGGTGAGAACACTTGCATGGGCTCAAAGGGGTCGTAAGTATCCAAGTCCAGCTGCGCAAGTGAGGAGCGAATTGATATCCAATTGAAGGTCACCACGGCCCACTCTTGCGGCTCTGGCATCATTGTGCTGTATCCGTGATGGTTGATGGCCGCGAATGCAGCATCTAATTCGGATTCAGTAAGTTTGAACATTCATTGCTCCCTGCGAGTCTGAGCACAGCCGCGGGATCTCATCAATCGCAGTTTTTTCCGTCAGGTATGGAATCAAGTATTCCAAGCATGGGTCACGCTTCAGAACTACTGTCGCGGCTGTGCCATAAGAATGCGCCAAGAATGTGAATATATCACGAGCGCAATTGACTTCAAAACTGCGCCTGTGTTGCGGCGTGGTCTCCTGACCGCGCCACTGGCCGCGACCGAATGGTCTCCCTTGAATCGTCACATCTTCTCAGGGGTACACCCCTGTTGGCGGTGGCTTTGTGTTCGCCGTACCGCTTACTTACGCCTCAATCCAGCGGGAACAGCGGCCTAGGCCGGTTTCGGTACACAAACGCCTCGGGTCCGGCCTGGGTGACGCCGGGGGAGTCTACGGCGATGATTTCGGTGGCGATAGGTGCGTAGGCGGCGAGGGGGGCGGTGACGCCTTTGACGGTGACGGCTTTGTGGTGTTTGGGGTCGATGCCGAGGCTGAGGAGTTGGTGCAGGCTGGTGGGCATGACACGGAGGCTATCAACTACGACGGTGTGGCCGTCGTTGGTGTCGATGACGGCGGTGAGGCCTTGGTCGAAGCGGCGGGTGCCGCCGTGGCGGGGTTCGGGTTCGATGTAGATGCCGTCGTGGATGCGGCGGATGGTCCCTTCGATGGAAACGGGCGCGCCGTGGAGGGTGTCGGTCTTGCCGCCGACGTCGAGGCGAACGGCTTTCCCTTCGCCGAGGGCGGCGCACGCCTTCGCAACTTCGGGGTCGTAGAGGACGACGCATGCGCGGGGCACGCCTTGCCGCAGGATCTCGTGAAACAGAATTGTCGAATCGCCGGGGCCGCCCGCGCCGATGTTGTCGCCGCTGTCCATGAGGCAGACCGTGCCGTCGATTTCGTTTGCTCGCCGCACCGCTTCTTCGACACCGGGCAGCGCCGCGTTCAATTCGTGCCGCTTCTCGTACACGAACGACGCGAGCCGTTCCGTCTCCGCTTCGGCGCGCGCGGGGTTGTTGTCGGTCGTGACGAGCACGGACACGCCCATGTGCGGTACGTCGGCGTAGATGTATCCGGGCGCAACCGACGCGGACAGCACGCCCGGCAGCGAGGCGGTGCGTTCGAGTTCGCGTAGAATTTCCGCCATCGCGCCCGCGCCGGTGTATTGCCGCCAGATGTGAATGAGGAGCGGCAGTTTGCGGTGCGCCTGCGTCGGACGGATTTCGCCGCGCACCATCCGCGCCATGAGCCGCGCGCATTCGATGCCGCGTTCGCGCTGATCGACGTGTGGATACGTGCGGTAGGCGACGGTGATATCCGGCAATTCCGCCATCGGCGGCGCGATGTTGGCATGCATGTCGAGCGACAGGACCAGCGGCATATCCTTGCCGATGACATCGCGCACGCGACGCACCGTCTCGCTGTCCGCGCTTGCGTGTTGCTCGCTGACCATTGCGCCGTGCAATGCCAGCAACACGCCGTCGTACGGGGCCGCTTCTCGCAGCATCGCGCACAATTCATCGACTATCGCGTCGTACGCTTCCGCCGCCACCGGTCCCTTCGGTGTCGCCGACGCCGCAATTAGCGGGACCATCTCCACGCCGCATTCTTCGCACCCGGCGATGAACCCGCCCAACTCGTGATGCGCATCCCGCCACACGGGGACGAGGTCCGCGCCGCGATGCAGGAAACCCTCTTCGAAATTGCGGTAGGTCGTGAGGTCGGTGGAGAAAGTGTTGGATTCGTGGAGAAATCCGGCGATGGCGATACGCATGAACGAAACCTCTGGGAATTTTGGATTTTAGATTTTGGATTTTGGATTGAATAAGGTAGACCGTGATTGGAAGTCTTTGGGCGATGCGATGAGCGAATCCTCGTTGGACCATTTCATACTAAAGCACAGCATCACTCGCATTGATGTTTAAGGGCGCAATCGTAATAGAGATAAGGAGAAGCTAGCACCTCGAACACATAACAGTCAGCAAGGGTTCTCTCTTCAATCCAAAATCCAAAATCTAAAATAGAATCACTTCATCTTTCTCAGGCTCTTCGCTGCCGCATCCAAGGTCTGGTTGATATCCGCGTCCGTGTGCGCCGTGCACATGAACCAAATGCCAAACGCGGTGAACAGCACGCCCCGGTTGTGCATGTCGCGCCAGAAGGCGTCCAGCTTGGCCGCATCGCATTGGAGCGACGACCGGAAATCGGTGATGGGCCGCGCGTGTTCGGGCGCGAACGAGGTGCTGAACACCGACGGCACGCCGCGCATGTTCATTGGCATGCCCACGTGGTGACCGATCGCCTCGAGATCCTGCCACAGCCGTTGGCCCATGGCTTGCGCTTTCGCCAGCTCCGCGCCGCCGTCCGCCGTGAGCATTTCCAACGCGGCCACGGTGCCCGCCATACACAATGGATTTGCGTTGTACGTCCCCGCGTGCACCGTCTTCAATTCGCCGAAGAGTTTCATGAGATCGGCCTTGCCCGCAACCGCCGACACCGCCAAGCCGCCGCCCAGTGCTTTTGCCAGTGTTGTGAGATCGGGCGTCACGCCGTAATACGCTTGCGCGCCGCCCAACGCCACGCGAAAACCCGTGATGACCTCGTCAAAGACTAGAACCACGCCATGCTTGTCGCACAGCGCGCGCAACGTTTCCAGAAACTCCTTCTTCGCGGGGATGATGCCGCACGCGCATGCGAACGGATCGCAGATGACCGCCGCCATTTCGCGTCCATGCTCCGCAAACGTCTTTTCGACCGTGGCCGTGTCGTTCCACGGGCGCACGATGAGGTTTGCCGCGTCTTCGTCGGTTTGACCCAGCGATGACGCGCGCATCGCGGGATTCGACGCAGGCCCCAATTCCACGCCGCGTTTCGGCGGACACCACGCGATCGTGTCGAACCAGCCGTGGTAATGCCCTTCGAACCGCAGCACCTTCTTGCGGCCCGTCGCCGCGCGCGCCAGGCGCAGCGCCGCATGCACCGCTTCCGAACCGGTTGTGTTGAACCGCACCATCTCCGCGCAGGGCACGTGTTCCACGATCAACTCCGCCGCGCGAACCTCCAATTCCGACTGCCCCGCATAGACCAGCCCGCGTCCCGCTTGCTTCGTGATTGCTTCAATGACCGGCCCCGGCGTGTGCCCAAGCAACATCGGCCCTTGGCCGAGCGCATAATCGATGTATTCGTTGCCGTCCACATCCCAGATGCGTCCGCCTTGGCCGTGCGTGTAGAACAAGGGAAGCGGTTCCGAAACCGCACGCACGTTGCTGTTGATGCCGCCCGGAATCACGCGGCACGCGCGCTCGTACAACGCTCTACTCTTTTCGCTTTCCATGGTTAATCCCGCGCCGGCTGGCGCATCGCATACGACCCTGCCACCGAGACCGCGCCCAGTATGAACATGAACATACCCACGCCAAGCGACAACTTTCCTTCGCTCAGGTCTGCGGTAAGCATAATTCCAGCAACAAGTATCAGCCCCATCAGCGCAACGGTGACGCCGATGATGCGCAGCGCAACGGCCGCCGCGCCGCCTTCCGCAAGGCTCACCTTCTCGCGCGGAGTGCTCTTGAGTCCATCCAGAAACTGCGCGACTGCCGCTTGCTTCACGGCGGTGTTGGGCCACAACGAACTGCCCGCGATGAGGCCCGCCGCTGTGGGCACAAACGTGATCCACGTCAGATACGGCACGCTGCGCAAATAGGCTTGCCCTTCCGAGTAGCTGCCGACATAGGCGGCCACGCCGCACGCCGCGCCCAACGCAAAGCCCATTAACGCGCCCGCGTTCGATGTGCGCCGCGACATCAGCCCCGCGACCATCGGCAGCGCGACCGGCGGCAACAACGCCGCGAACAGTTGCGCCATGTATTTCACAAGGTCTTCGAGTCCCTTTGCGCGCGCAAACAACAACGCCAGCACCAGCGCCAGCACGCCGATGGCAATGGTCGCGATTCGCGCGATGACCACCAGCGCGCGGTCGGACGCGTGCGGCACAAACACGCGCTTGATAATGTCATTCGTGACGACGCTCGCCACGGAGTTGTAATCGCCGGATAGCATCGACATCGTCGCCGAAAACATCGCCGCCAGCATGATTCCCATCATGCCCACCGGCAGCAGTTCCTGGCACAAGAGCGAATACACTTGGTTGGTGTCGGCCACGTCGGGCAAGAAGACGCGCGCGGCCAGCGCGGGAAAAAACAGGAGCGGGGGAGAGATGAACGTCAATGCCGCGACGAGATAGCCCACCCATCGCGCTTCTTCGTCGCTGCGAGCGGAGTAGTATCGCTGCACATAGGGCCACTTTGTCGCGAACGTGAGCGCGAGGATAACGCCAAACGATGCCAACCACGCCCACGTGTAGTCGCCCGCGGTGATGGAGCTAAAGTTCTGCGGCAAGTGTTGGGAAATCGGTCCCACGCCCCCTGCCCGCGAGTAGGCCAAAGGAATCAACACGATCACCGCGACCCCCATGACCACAAATTGAATGAAATCCGTGATAAGAACGGCCCACAACCCGCCCATGAACGTGTAGGAGAGGATGATGACGCCGCAAATGGCAATCGACCAGAGCACGTCGGCGTCGCCCTCCGCGCCGACGCTCACGGCGCACATGGTGCCGATTACAAACAGCTTTAGCGCGTCATCGAGCACGATCAACGGAATGCCGAACCAACTGAAGCATTGGCGAAGCAGCGGACTGTATCGTGTCTCGAGGTATTCGACCGGGCTTGTAGTCGCGGCGCGCCGCCATCGCGACGCGATGAAGATGGCGCTCAATAGGCAACCCGGCACAGACAACCACCAGATGACAATCGCAACGAATCCGTTCTTGTATGCCAGCGCCGAGTACGAGACGAAAGTGAACGCGCTGAAGGTCGTCATGTAGAGCGAGATGCCCGCGAGCCACCACGGCACCTGGCGGCCGCCGCTGAAGAAGTCCCGCAAGTTCTGCATGCGCCCTGCGTAGAACACGCCCACTCCAAGCAGCACGACAAAGAACCCCGCCAAGATGATGTAGTCTGCAGACGCAAGTCCCGAGTTCACGATGCCTCATCCTGTTCGTGTGCGTGGCGATCGCGTGAGCGCACGATTCCTGCTAAAACCACGGTTCAAGTCCCCCATTTTCGCGTAGTACGTGCATGCACAATATCGTCTGCACCCGCTTGAATACAAACCTGTCCGGGTGGTGGATCGACTGCGCGAATCTCACTATGATTGCGGGGTCCACACTTGACTTTATACGACGAAGGGGGGAGACATGGCCAGGAGTCTATCGGCGGCGTGTATCGCCGTTTTTGTGACGCTTTCCGCGGTTCACGCGCAAGAGCTCCGCAAAGACCACAGCATTCTCTACACCACGGACGTAATCGCGCGTGTTCGAGAGAATGTGAGCGCACAACCCTGGGCCGCGCAGATTCGCGACCGCGTCGTGGAAGAGGCAGCATTCTGGAAAGATATGAGCGACGACGACCTGTGGAAGCTCATGTTTGGTCCGACCTTGGAACGTTCATGGATGGTCTGGTCCAACGGCTATTCGCCGATTACCGGCAAGCCCGTGCCCATGTATACCTGGCAAGCCGAAACCAAGGAACATCCCTGGAAACTCCAGGATCCCACCAGCGGCGAGTGGTTTCCGAAGAATGATTTTAAGGCGTTCTACGATTCCGGGCTCGATGAACATGGCATATTCGATCCTGCGCGCGCCAATCGCGATCTGCTGTTCAACACCGAACACCCCGATCCCAATGATCCCCTTCATCGTTTTGGCGTTGACGACGGCACCGGGTACGTCAACGAAAAGGGCGAGAAGTGGCGATTCATCGCCGCGTATTTGATCTACGGACAGTGGAAGCAATCGGTGGTTGGTGGTATCCGCATTCTAAGCGCGGCCTACGTGCTCACAGGCGATCCCGTATATGCCCACAAAGCGGGTGTCCTACTCGACCGTGTTGCCGACATCTATCCGAGTATGAACTTCGGCAAACAGGGCGTCATGTACGAAGGGCCGCCTTCCGCGGGCTACGTGTCCACGTGGCACGACGCGTGCGAAGAAACCCGCGAAATGGTGATGGCCTATGATATGGTTTTTGAAGCCCTGCGCTCGGATCAGGACTTGATTGCATTTCTTTCCAAGAAAGCCTCGGAGGTGGGATTGCAGAATCCCAAGGCATCCTTCGCGGACATACAAAGGAATATAGAAGGCGGTATCCTCCGCGACGCGCTGCTCAACCAGGATCGCATTCACTCCAACTACCCGCGCACCGAGATCACCAAGGCCATTATCACCTCGGTGTTGCAGGAACCCGACGAAGCCTTCTGGACCATCGTCGATCCGATGTTGGACAAAGCTACAGCCGTTGACGGCGTGACGGGGGAGAAGGGCCTCGCTGGATACTCGTGCTTCACCATTGCGGGACTGGCCAGTTTTCTTGCCGAGTATTCGAAGTCCGATTCGACGTTCCTTCCGCGCGTGCTTGACCGGCAGCCGCGCCTGCGCGATACCTACCGCTTTTTCATCGATACCATGTGCCTGCAGCGCTACTATCCATTGTCCGGCGATTGCGGCCATTTCGCGGCCTCGATACCCACCTACGTGGGCATCAACTTCCTGAAACCCAGCGCGGATGCAAAAGGCTGGCCCAACTGGACGCTGCTTCCGCCGTCGAACTACCGCCTGCTTTGGGATCTGTACAAGGCTACGGGCGACGTCGCGTATGTGCAGACTCTGTATCGTGCCAATGACAGCAAGATTGATGGATTGCCCTACGACTTCTACGGAAACGATCCCGCGCAGTTCCAGCGCGATGTCGCGGTGGTCATCGATCGCGAAGGCACGCAGTACGCCTTGCCGAGCGTTAATAAGCAGCAATGGCATCTGGGTATCCTGCGTTCAGGCCGTGGCGCGAACGAACGCGCGCTGTGGCTCGATTACGACGCGGGCGGCGGGCACGGCCACAAAGACGGAATGAATCTCGGCCTGTTTGCTTACGGCCTCGATCTCATGCCCGAACTCGGTTATCCGCCGGTGCAGTTTGGCGGCTGGGACTCGCCCCGTGCTCGGTGGTACACGATGACCGCTGCGCACAACACCGTACTTGTCGACAATCAGAATCAGGCGGTGGCCAACGGCGCGACCACACTCTGGCTCGACGGACGCCACGTTCATGGCATTCGCGCAACGGGCGAGGCAATCGCCCAGGCGGAGCGTTACGAACGAACGGCGCTGCTCATCGACGTGGACGAATCGCGATCGTATGTGGTCGATGTGTTTCGTGTGCGCGGCGGCCACAATCACACCAAGTTTCAGCAGAGTCATTTTGGCGCGTTGACCACCACGGGGTTGAACCTTGCGCCCGCCGAAGATTTCGGGGCGGGCACTCAGCTGCGCAACACGCAACTCGATCCCGCTCCTCAGCCCGGCTGGAAGGCCGAGTGGGCCATTGAGGATCGTTATAAACTGCTCCCGGAACCGGCCAAACTCGGCGTTTCGTATTGGGATTTCACCACCGGCGCAGCGGCGGGAACCGTCGAAGGATGGATCGTTACCGGGTCCTACAATGAAAGCCAAGAAGACTGGATTCCGCGAGTCATGGTCCGCCGCCAAAATGAGGGTGACGTTCCGCTTGAATCCACCTTTGTCGCCGTGACCGAACCGTGGAAAGACGCGTCATGCATTCAGTCTGTACGGCGCGTTGAAGCGAATGCTCCGGACGGTACGTTGCTGGGCGACACGGAGGTGGCGCTGGAAGTCCAGTTGGCGGACGGCAGCCGCGACTGCATTCTCGTGCGTGATGTCGATCGCAAGCAGAACCAATCGGATGCCGTGTCGTCCGGCGGAGCGATTGCCACCGACGCGGAAGTGGCCGTCGTTCGCATTGACACCAATGGAGTCGTTACGCGGGCAACTACCGGAAACGGCTCGAAGTGCGTGTCCGGAACGTTTACACTTCAACAAGGCGCGGCAAAGATGATTGCCGAATACGATTCGAACTAGGGGGTACGCATGCGGATTTGCCGTTATTTGATTGAGAACGAGGAGCAGCTCGGATTCTATTTCGACGACTACGTGGTTCCCCTGGAGGAGGCTGTAGGCGCGTTCCGCGAGACGTTCGACGACATCGCACTAGAATCCGCCGCGTCGATTCTTGATGTGATGCCCGGCGGTACGATGGCAAGTCCTGCCCACCGGCTCGCTGAGTGGGTATCCGCAAACAATGACCTCCATGCCGATCTCGGAATTCCAGCGGCTGAGCTTACGTTGCTCGCTCCTTTGGCCGCGCCGCCGAAGATCCTGTTGCTGGCGGGCAACTACGCCGCGCATATCGAAGAAGAAGGAAAGATCGCACTCGAACGCGCAGAGACGTTTCCGTATGTGTTCATGAAGCCTGCGACAACGGTGAATCACCCCAATGCCCCCATTGCAGTCCCCAGAGTTTCCCCCGACAGCATCGACTACGAATGCGAACTTGGTGTGATCATCGGCAAGCGCGCTCGTGCCGTCTCGGAAGAGGCCGCACTGGAATACGTGGCCGGATACACGGTGATAAACGACATCTCCGACCGCCGCTACAAACCCTTTCCCGAACGAAAGCCCCGCGAGCGCGACGCGTTCTTCGATTGGCTCCACGGCAAGTGGCACGACGGATTCTTCCCCATGGGGCCGTGCATGACGACGGCGCGCGCTATCCCCAATCCGCAAATACTCGGGCTCACCATGCACGTGAACGGCGAACTCCGTCAGAACGCGTCCACGGCGCATATGATTTTCCCGGTCGCCGCCGTTATCGAGTTCATCTCGCGGACCATCACGCTTGAACCCGGCGACATCATCGCCACCGGTACCCCCGCAGGCATCGGCATGACCACCGGACGTTTCTTGAAACCCGGAGACACGCTCGACTCGACGATTGAGGGTATCGGTACACTGCACAACACCATGGCGGCGGAAGCCTGATCGGATCGTTCATCGCTGCCTTGATGCTATCCGTCCGTGGTTTTGGCTATTCCTTGCAGTCTCTGCCTCCCGGCGCATAGAATGCCCGCGCGAATCTCCGTGGCTCCAATAATCACCGTCATCGCATAGAGAGGCAGGGCAAACCCGCGTGAATCCGGACAGAATCAAGTCCCTTTTGGAATCCGTTTCCAGCGGAAGCGTGTCTCCCGAAGACGCGTTCGAGCGACTGCGTGCGTTGCCATTCGAAGACCTCGGTTTCGCGAAAGTCGACCACCATCGCAGCCTTCGTCAGGGCGTACCGGAAGTCATCTTCGCGCAGGGCAAAACCCCCGCACAGGTCGCCGAAATCGTGGGCCGTATGCGGGCGCACGGCAGCAACGTCCTGGCCACGCGATGCAGCAACGAAACCGTGGCGGCGGTCAAAGCCGCGCATCCCGACGTTGTGCATCACGAGGCGGCCCGCGCGCTCACACTCACCCTGCATCCGCCAAAGCGCATGGGCGGATACGTGGGCATCGTGTGCGCCGGCACTTCGGATATCCCTGTCGCGGAAGAGGCCGTGGTTACCTGCGAATCCATGGGCGCGACCGCGCGCCGCGTCTACGACGTCGGCGTGGCGGGCATTCACCGTCTCTTCAACCAGCACGAGGCCCTCATCGGCGCGAACGCCCTCGTGGTGTGCGCCGGCATGGAAGGCGCCCTGCCCAGCGTAGTCGCGGGGCTGGTCGACATACCCGTCATCGCGGTGCCCACGAGTGTGGGGTATGGAGCCAATCTCGGTGGCGTCACCGCGCTGTTGGCCATGCTGAATTCCTGCGCAACGGGCGTATCCGTCGTCAATATCGACAACGGTTTCGGGGCGGGAATGCTTGCCGCGATGATTAACCGGTTGGCCGACAGAGCTCCTCAACACGAAACGAAGGAAACATGAAGACACTCTATTTCGATTGCTTCAGCGGCATCAGCGGCGACATGACGGTCGGCGCACTCCTCGATCTCGGACTCGACTTCGACAAGTTGCGCGCCGCCCTCGATTCGCTCGGCATCTCCGGCTACACCGTCGGCGTGGAGAAAGTGAAGAAGAAAGGCGTTGTCGCTACCCAGTTCAAGGTCGATCGCGATCCCAACGAAAAGCAGCCCCACCGCCATCTGCGGCACGTCCTGGAGAT
>JAIBAQ010000107.1 GCA_019695095.1 Candidatus Hydrogenedentota bacterium | reverse complement strand
CCGTCACACGCGAAAAACGAATCGCATCAACCTTCATCACTTGGAGGCGCAAACAGAAGCGCCAATGCGCTATGCTACCGGCCAATTCGAGTCGCCGACGCCCAATATCCGGCGTGTCGGTAGCCTCATCGAGATGCCCCTTACGGCGGCTCACACGCACACCCCACGTTGGAGGACCCATGCGTTTCCGTTGTTGCTTCATGCTTCTCTTGTCTCTCGCAGTGCTTGCTTCCTGTGCCCAGAAGGTCATACCACCATCTGATTTCTTCAAAGACGCGCCCCCGGTTCCGCCCGGCTTCAAGTACGCCAAAGAGGCCATTGCCGCGGTGGCCTCGGGCAAGATAGAACTCATCGACCCCGGAATCCCCGCGCCCGATTCGGTGATAGAAACCAAAGACATCGAATACGGGCGTGGCGGCGACAAACCTCTCCTGCTCGATATGTACCTTCCCCAAAATCCCAGGGGCCCTGTTCCCGCGCTGGTCTTCATTCATGGCGGAGGCTGGAAAAAGGGGGATCGCGCCGATTACCGGTACTACACGATTCGGATGGCCGAAGCGGGCTACGCGGCCTTCACAATTTCCTACCGGCTGAGCGGAGAGGCCAAGTTCCCCGCCGCGCTCGAAGACTGCAAATGCGCCATCCGCTGGATTCGCGCCAACGCCGCGAAGAACAACGTCGACCCCAACCGCATTGCCGCTATCGGAGGCTCCGGCGGCGCCCACCTCGCCATGCTCGTCGGTTACACGGACGCCCCCGAACTCGAAGGCAAGGGCGGCAACGAGGGCGTCAGCAGCCGCGTCCAGGCCGTCGTGAACTGCTACGGCCCCTGCGACCTCACGACAGACAGAGCGCGTACCTTCTCGGACGTTGTGACCTTTCTCGGCAAGAGCTACGAAGAAGACCCCAAACTCTACGAACTCGCCTCGCCCTTGTACCAAGTTAAGCCCGGTGCACCGCCCACACTCATCATCCACGGGACCATCGATGAACTCATTCCAATTGAACAACCCGCCCAGTTATGTGAGAAACTCAATGCGGTTGGCACGCCTTGCGAGTTCGACCCAATTCCCGGTTGGCCGCACACGATGGATATGGCCAAACCGATCAACGAACGGTTCCGATACGATATGCTGAAATTCTTCGCGCAGTACATGCCCCCCGCCCCGGCATCCTCCGGGACGAATGCCGCTCAGTAAACCATGTACCGGCTGCATTCTATATTGCGGTACATGCTCGCGCTGGCCATTATGACCGGAGCGGTACACGCCGATTTCCGCACCAACATCAACTTCGGCGAAGCCCTGCTCCGTACGACACCAGCCCCTCCCGGTTATAAAAGCGCCCGCGATGCAGCACACGCCGTCCGCAAGGGACGTGTTGCGCACGCTGCCGTCCCGGAAGGCATACCTGACAACGTCCTCGTCGAAGAAGACGTCCCGTATGCGTCTCGTGAAAACAGCAGCCTTCGCGCCGACGTGTATCGTCCTCGCAACACAACGGACCCTTCTCCCATACTCGTCTTCGTTCACGGCGGCGCGTGGGACCACGGCAACGAGGATTCATTCCGCGCGTGGGGCATCCACTACGCCCAACGCGGTTACGTCGCGGTGGCTATCACCTACAGCCTCGTCCAAGTGGCGCCCTATCCCACGGCGCTAAACGATGTGCGCGAGGCGTTTCGTTGGGCGCAATCTCAGGCAGGCAACTGGAAGGCAGACCCGTCTCGCATGGCCATTGTCGGACAATCGGCCGGGGCGCACCTGGCCCTGATGGCCGCATACCAGCCCGACAGCGCGCCGCGCGTACAGGCCGTCGTCAACTTCTACGGCCCCGCCGATTTAACCGACAAACCCTTGCGAACGTCGAAAGCCGTCCGTAAGTTTCTGGGAGGCAGACGCTACAGCCGCGCGGAGGATCGTTACCGCGAAGCATCGCCCATGACCCACACGTCCCCGCAATGTCCACCCACCCTGATCTTCCACGGCACGGTCGACTCGCGCGTGCCCGTCTCGCAATCGGACCGATTGGCCGATACCTTGCAGCGCAACAACGTTCCCTATCTCTATGACCGCATCGAAGGCTGGCATCATGCGATGGACTTGTACGCCGAAGTCAACGCGCACTGCCTGTCGGTAATGGACCTGTTTCTGGATACGTTGCTTCGCGGTGAGAAGCCGTAACGCCCTGCGCAACGCGGAAGCTATGGCCCGAATTAAATGAACTTCTTCGTGGATGGCCAAATCTCGTTGAAAGGAGCCTTGATGCCCCGGCACAAGAAGAGCCGGGAGTCGTTCTCGTAGTGCATCGCGTAGGGATGCGTGAAGACTCCCAGCGGCTTCACTTCCTTGAATAGTTCGGTAAGTTCAGCTTCCTCGCCGTTGAACACCAACACAACCTCTCCCGTGTAATCGCCGGGCCCCCATAGAAAGTAGTTGTTGTGTCCGCTGATTGCGCGCGGCAATCCGTACTTGGAACCAAAGAAGTTGATTGCGGCCGCCTCGCCGTAGTTGTCCGCATAGATTGCGCATTTCGCTCGGTCCGCTTCGGGCAACGCGTCATAGGCCTTGGCTACGAACTCGACCATCTCCGGCCAACCGAATCGATCTCCGAAATGCTGAGGAATCTCGTCAGTGTGCGACAACTCCTGACGCGGCGGTTGAATGTGCGTGGCGCGCGCGTACGCCAGAAACGTCTCGATGGGCAGCACCGGCGCCGACAACGGCAATAGCGCTATCCCCGACAACGCAACCGCCGTCGCAACTATCGGACGCAACACTCTGCGCGTTTCGGACAGACGCTCGACTGAAATCGCCCCCAGCGCGAACAACATGGGATACGCGGGCGACAGGTAATAATCCTTGCCGTACGTGAGCGAAAGCAGCAGAAAAACGACAACATATGCAAGCGACAACCACCGATAGCGCTTCCCGCCTTCACAAAAGAGTCCAAACACAAGCCCGCCAATCCAGATCGGAAACGCGAGCGGGTTCAGCAACAGCAATTGCCCGAGAAGAAATTTCACCAGACCTTGAGGCGCGTTCTTGTACACGGCCGCATTGTGAGTGAATTCCAGGGTGGGCCAGTCATTCAACACCTGCCAAATCAGGTGCGGCAGAAAGATGAGAAACGCAATCGCACCGCCGAACCACAGGTACCTGTTCAGGAAATACTTGCGATGCGGCGTGAACAACATGGCCACGACAATGCCGAAACCGAAGAACGTCACGCTGATCTTGTTCAGCAATCCGAATCCCGCGACCACGCCAAACCACAACCACATGCGCGGATCGTCCCGGTTGATCATGCGAACGATCACATAGGCCATTAGGGTCCAAAACATCTGATCGAAGGCGTTCATCGAGAAGAACGTGCTCATGGCCAGATAGATCGGCGCGAAAAGCACGCACAGGCATGCCAAGCCTTGCGCAAAGCGCTTCCCACCCATTTCGCGCGCAATGAGTCCCGCCAGAACTACCGAACATGCGCCCGCCAGGATCGCCGGGAAACGCAACGCGAGCATGCTGTCCCCAAACACGGCTCGCCACACAGCAAGTATCGCAATAGACAACGGCGGATGATCGACATACCCCCACGCCAGATGCTTGGCGCAGTCGATGTAGTACATTTCGTCGCGAAAGTATCCGTAGCCGTACATCGTCGTCGCACTGATCAGGATCTTCGCGAGCGCAAATAGACCGAAGAACGCGAAGTCGTCTCTTGTCAGTCGGTGCCCATCCGCAGTGTTCATAGGATCGAACGCCTTATGCACTTGGTTCCCCATCACGAAAATGGACAATCCCCGAACAGGATGCAGGTGCCTTCATGTTGCGCGGCCGCCCTCGGCTGCGCTAACAGACCTATGCCTATGCTTGCGTCAATGCACGCAGAAAATCCGCGTAATGAACGGCGGCCTCTGCCTGCGCTTTCGCGCGCGCGGCATTGATGTCATCAAAATCGCGGGTCAAAATGTCCGTGTACTTCGATTCCAACTGCCTGTGCGCACTCAAACGGTTCAAAGCACGCAGCGTATCTTCCTTCGACATACCTGCCCGATACGGACGATCCTCGGTCAGCGCCGTGAAGATGTCCGCCACCGCCATCAGCCGCGCGCCATCCGACAACTGTTCGGCCGTCTTGTGAAATGGATAACCGCTGCCGTCGAGCCGCTCCTGGTGCAAGGCGCCCCAATCCGTGATCTCTTCCAATCCCTCCACGGACCCGAGAATCTCATGCGTAAAATAGGCGTGACTCCGCATGATGTTCTGTTCTTCCCCGGTCAACGGCCCTTTCTTCTCGATAATCTCCGACGGAATACCCAGCTTGCCTACGTCGTGCAAATATGCGGCGACCCGCATCATTTCCTGGTCGCGAGAACTGAACCCGGCCCGTCGCGCCAGCGCGAGCGCCGTTGCAGCAACTCCACTCGAATGCGTCGCCGTAAACGAACTCTTGAAATCAACCAAGAGACACAACAGCGCGGCAAACTCGGACAACTCCTGCATCGTCATCGTAATCGCGTGCTTGCGAAGGCTTTTCCGCAAGAACAAGCCAATGTTGTGCGAAACCACGTCCAGCCAGAAGTACTCGCGTCCGGCCAACCGCAGAAACGCCGCCAAAACATCCGGGTGAAACGACGTATTCGCGCCCGTTCGGATCCGCTCACAAACCTGATCCGTTTGCCCTAGAATGTACCGGTTTCTATCGATAGCCACTTCAACGCGATCGGCAAGATGCAGGATATGAGCGGCCAAAGGTATTGGATGCCCTGCTTGTGCCGCGCCTTCCCCGTTGCGCCACGGCGTGTGATGGTAACGAATCATCGCTGCAATGCCCGCAAACGGCGAGAAAGTGTGCAGCAACAGATAGCCCACGCGCGCATGAAAGTCGGGCTCCTGCAATTCGAACGACAGCAGGTCGAGCCGCTCCTGCAAGGAAAACGCGCCAATATCGTGAATCAGCCCTGCCAGGCCGATTTCCGTTGTCTCTTCTTCCGGCCGTTGCATCTCAAGCGACAAGGCCAACGCGATTACCGCCACGCGGCTTTGGTGCTCGGAAACGGCGGGGTTCATCAGGTCGGCAATTCTCGATAGCGCGCACACCAAGTCGAAGGCATCAATTCGGGCTGCGTCCGCGTTCATGCTCTTCCTCACCCTTTACTTCGGTTCTGGTTTCTGACCACAACAGTCTACTCTATGGGCAGACTCTTTGAATATGGGGCGCTCTCAACCGCTCCACAACAGATTATTGAAGAAGTGCGCCAGGATCGGCGGCCAGACCGACTGCGCGCGCTCCATGAGCAACCCCAACACCCAGCCGATAATCAGAACCCCCACCGCGTTTGCGGCCATGCCCGTATTCAAACCCTGCAGATACAACCAGCCGGGGATGTGAATGGAAACAAACAGCAACGCATTGATGCCGTTTGCAGTCTGAAAGCGGAACACCTCGCGCAACCGGCGGTAAACAAACCCACGAAAGAAGATCTCCTCAATAACGGGCGCGGCCCACATCCCAAAGAAGATCATCGGCCAGCGGCCGAGCGGCACGTCCTTCTGGAAGATGGTCACCTTGTGCTCCAGGGTTATCGCAACCGTCACGAGAACCGCGAAGAACACGCCCGCAATCGCAACCGACTCCAAGGCGCGTCTACCCATGGGAAAGGTGTTGAGGCCCAGGCTCGCTATCGGCGAGACCCGCTCCACGCGAATCAGATAGACCCACAACGGCACAATCCACAGCAGGATGCGCAACGTATCCAGATACACGCGCTTTACGATTTCCGGCTGGATCGCACCTTCGTGCGGCAACAGCAGAACGACCCGCAACGTCCACGCAGCATAGAACGCCAGGAAGAACAACGCAGGCTTTCGCAGGTGCGCAATGCCGCGCGCGTTCGGGGTCAGACTTTCTTCCACCGGGGCCGCTCCTCGCGTGCCTCTTCGCAGATGGCGTCAAACAGATCGGAGACCGGTTCGATGCCGAAGTCCTCGAAGTTCTTGGGATTCTTCCAGAACTCTCGCAATCGGCCGCGCCCTTCACGCTCGTACATAACGATCTTCAACATCATCTGGGCTTTGTCGAGGCCTCGCACCAGACACGCCTCCGGCGTCTTCGGCTCCAGCAATTCCCGATGGTACTCCGCATACCTTCCGCCGAGCCCCGCGAACAGCCGCTCAATAATCGCTTGCTCGGCGCCCTGTTTCGCTTCACGCAGGTAAGCATCGCCCGCCGGCATCGGGATGTCCATCAACTGGGCCTCGGAAAGGTCGTGGATCAACGCCATGGTGAGTGCCCGCTCACGGTCGAACAAATCCGGATACGCGTCGACAAACAGCAGCGTCAACAGCGATACGAAATGGCTGTGCGCCGCCACGGACTCCGGTTCTGTCACGCCGCGAAGAACATACCCCGCCCGCGCAATCCGGTCCAGCGGATGGATTTCCTCGAAGAGCTTAACGACATGTTGGGAGAACTCGCGCATGGTGCGGCAGTATGCCAAATCGCCTTGCCTCACGGGAAGTTCCAATCAAACAATAAGGCCGGCTCCCGTATCAGGAACCGGCCTTGGGAAACTCGTATGTTGTCCGCGTCTACCGGAACAGGTCGTTAAACGAATCCTTGTACGTCTGGCCGAGCGGCGTGAAGAAAAACAGAAGCGCCACGACTACGAGTATGACGACCACGATAAGGGCATTCTTGGCCCCCTTGGACATCCCCCCGCCCGTGCTCACTTGCGCGGCGATATTTCCCGCAAAAACCTTCTCGCCCGCTTCCGCGCGCGTCTTCTTGTCTTCAAGGCCGCCCAACGTCTCGTTAATCGAGATGAACGCGCGGTGCCACTCATTTTGCAGCTTCTTGATGGCCACTTCGGACTGCGAGTAGATGGATTCGAGGTTTGTCGCGCCCGAAACAATATTCATCGTGTTGCCATCGAACCGGTAATCCGATCCAAGGCTCTCTTTGATGACCTGGTGCTCGCGGGCCAGTTTGCTCTTGATCTTCAGAAACTGGTTCTCAAGCTGCGCCTTGTTCACGCCCGGACTGGGATACGCGCTCAGAATCTGGTTGAACAACAACCAGTCGTTCATGAACTCGCGGCAAACCTGGATGTTCCTGTCAAGAGTCTCAATAATCTTGAGTTGCTTCTTATTGGGTGGCATTCGAGGCCTTCTCTCCTAACAATGGATTACCCCCGACTCAACCCACAAAATGTAGCACATGGCGGGGATCAAGTCAATTTTCCATGCACTCCCCGAATGCATAACCCGCTGGGGTTGTGCGCGTTGACTGCATATGTCCGTAGCAGACAAATCACGCAGTCAATGCGGCAAACGATCGTGCTGCAACGGCCAGTGCAGCGTGCTCCTGCAGCGCAAGCCCGGGGTCGACCTCCAAGATCGCCTGCGCATCACGCCGCGCGGCGTCCAGGATACGCACGTCCCGAATCAGGTCGGCGACGCGCAAATCGCTGAGGCCCGCCTGCCGCACCCCCCGAAACTCGCCCGGCCCTCGCATTTCCAGGTCGGACTCGGCAATCTCGAATCCGCTGTTCGTACCGCACAGTATCTCCAACCGCTGCCGGCCATCAGGCGTCTTCGGTTTACCCAGCAGGAAGCACCGCGATGCCACGTTGCCGCGCCCCACGCGGCCACGCAGTTGGTGTAGCTGCGGCAACCCGAACTGGGCCGCGTCCTCAATCACGATGGTGGTCGCATTCGGACAATCGATCCCGACTTCGATGACCGTCGTGCTGACGAGCACGTCCAGGTCGCCTCGCTTGAACCGGTGCATCACTTCGTCTTTCTCCGAAGACGATAACCGCCCGTGGAGCAGCCCGAGCCGCATCCCTTTCAACGGCCCTTCCCCAAGCTGCTCGAAGTGGGTCGTCACCGCCGTCAGCGCCCGCGCAAGCGATTCCTCCACCAGCGGACAAATGATATAGGTCTGGCGCCCTTGGGCCGCCTGTTCGCGAATGTAGTCGTACAGCCCCGGGACTTTCGCGGGCGGCACCCGCGAAGTCTTCACGGGAGCACGATTCGGGGGTAACTCGTCGATGACGGTCACATCCATGCCTCCGTACACCGTCACGGCCAACGTGCGCGGAATCGGCGTCGCCGTCATGTGAAGCATGTCCGGATTGAGGCCTTTCTCCAGAAGCGCCGCGCGTTGCACCACGCCGAACCGGTGCTGCTCGTCGATAATCACCAGACCCAATCGGTGAAACGAGACCCGGTCCTGAATCAACGCGTGCGTCCCCACGATGACGTGGCATTCGCCCGACGCCAACGCCTCCACCACGCCCCGCGCGCCCGCCGTCGAACCGGTCAGCGACGCGACCTCGATACCCAACGGTCCCAGCGCGTCGCGCAAGGTGAGGGCATGCTGCTCCGCCAGAATCTCTGTCGGCGCCATAAGCGCCGTCTGAAAACCGCCGTCCGCCGCGGCAGCAATGGCGTGCAACGCCACCGCCGTCTTCCCGCAACCCACATCACCTTGAAGCAGGCGCACCATGGGCCGCTCGGAAGCCATGTCTTCCAGAATGTCCGCCACCGCGCGCTGCTGCGCGCCCGTCAACGCAAACGGCAGCGACGTGCGCAATGCGCCGAGCCGCTCGCCATCCGTCACGTGACGATACGCCTTCGATTCGTGACGCCTCGCCTGCCGCGCAAGCAGCACGCCGAGCTGAATACCCAGCAGTTCCTCATAGGCAAAGCGGTTGCGGGCAGCCTTGGCCGCGTCGAGTTCTTCAGGGAAATGGATAGTGCGCAAACCCGCGTCCGCGGGCGGATAACTGTATTTGCCTGCCAAGTCCGGCGGCAGCGCGTCCGCGATGGCTTCTCGCAACCCGTCAAGCGCGGTCCGTACGAGCCGCCGCAACATGCGTTGCGACACCCCCTCCGTAAGCCGGTACACCGGGACAATCCGTCCCGAATTCAGCAGGTCATCCTCGTCGCCGGTGAGCAGTTCGTATTCGGGATTCCGCAACGCCAGCCCGTTCCATTTGCCCGCCTGCCCCGAGAAAAATCCTCGCGCCCCAGCCTTGAACGCTTGCGCGAGATACGGCTGACCGAACCAGATGGCCTTCAGCGTGCCGGAGGCATCGCGCAGCGAAACCTCCGCCATGCTCAGCCCGCGTCGCAGCCGCAGAATGCGCGACTTCACGACCTCCGCGCAGACGGTCACGGTATCGCCGTCGTTGATCTCGCCGAGAGGAGTCGGATTACGCCGGTCCTGATAGCTGCGGGGAAAATGGAAAAGAAGATCGCGAACCGTGGCGATGTTCAGTTGCGCGAGCAGTTCAGCGCGCTTGTCCCCCACCCCCGGCAACGAGGTAACGTGACTATCGAGCGCAATCCCGCCGGCCGTTCCCTCATGCAACGTTGGAGGACCCGCGGAATCTAGCCCGACTCGCCGGACAGGACAAAGTCAGCCACGCTTTGTCTCTATCAATCCAAAATCCAAAATCCAAAATCTAAAATCCCCTCACGCCCTCGGCCATTTGTAGTTGCCCGTATACAGATCGAACATGGTCCGGTAGTACTTCATGAACCGGTTCGGTTCCGCGTTATAACTGATTTCCGCGAGGCACCAGCCCTTGTAATCGATGGCTTTCAGCCGGTTGAACAAATCCTGCCACGGATACTGATACACGCCGATGTCGGTGATGTGCGCGTGGGCGATCTTGTCTTTCAACAGATTGAAGTTCGCTTCGATGCTGCCATTCTCGTCCATGTCGCCCTTATTCGAATTCCAGCACACCAAGGCGTTCGGGTGGTCCGCCGCGTCCATCATCTTGCGAATCATCTTCGGGTCCGACGAATCCTTGCCGTGTACCTCCAGGCGCACCTGCACGCCGAGATCCGCGCCAAACGTCGCCACCTGCTTCAACGCCTTGCCGATTTGTTCGCAGGTCTTCTCGACAGGCACGCCCTCGGGCAGTCCGTTGGGCCGCACCTTGATCCCCGAAGCTCCCACCTCCGACGCAAGCCGGCAGTACGCAATCGCGCCATCGATGTTCTGTTTCACGACTTCGGGATTGGGACTGTGAAACTCATAGGTCGAACCCAGCCCCGCGATCTGAACCGGCGAATCCGCGAACATCCGCTTCACATCCGCGCGCTGCGCCGCGGTCAACGTCAGCTCGACGCCGTGCTTGTGCTCGGTTCGCAGTTCCACGCCTTCCAAGCCCGTGTCCTGGCAAAAGGCAATCAAAGTGGGCACATCCATGTCCTTGCCCATATTGTAGGTGACCATTCCGAGCTTCATGAATGTAACTCCCCCTTCGTTGAGCGCCAAGGTCCGAACGGGTATCTTAGATCCTTGGGCACGCAGCTTCCAGTATATGGGGAGAACAAGAATGGCACTGATTCTGGCTCTGATAACCCTGGCCGCAGCGAACGAAGTTACGTACAACTACGACGAGGCCAAGGTGCCTGCGTACACACTCCCCGACCCATTGGTCCTTGAATCGGGCGAGCGCGTGAACACCGCGGAACAGTGGCAAAAAGTCCGGCGTCCCGAAATCTTGCGATTGTTCCAGACCCAGGTCTACGGCAAGAGCCCAGGCAAGCCCGACGGCATGCACTTCAAACTCCTCGAAAAAAGCGGAAACGCCCTCGACGGCAAAGCGGTCCGCAGACAAGTCCGCGTGTTCTTCGCTAAAGGGAAGAAAGAACCGTGGATGGACATCCTCATCTACTTGCCGAAGAACGCCCAAGGCCCCGTTCCACTCTTCGTAGGCATGAACTTCAGCGGCAACCATTCCATCGGTTTCGACAAACACGTCCCAATCTCCGAGAAATGGATGCGCGATTCCGAAGAGAACGGCGTTGCGAACAATCGCGCCACGGAGAAGTCGCGGGGATGCGAAGCGCGGCGGTGGCCGGTGGAAATGATCGTCAGCCGTGGTTACGGCTTGGCGACGATCTACTACGGCGACGTAGACCCCGACTTCGACGACGGATTCCAAAACGGCGTACACCCCTTGTTCTACAAAGATGGCCAAACGAAGCCCGCGCCCGACGAGTGGGGGTCCATTGGCGCGTGGGCATGGGGCCTTAGCCGCGCCCTCGATTACTTCGAAACCGACCGCGACATCGACGCCAAACGCGTTGCCGTCATGGGCCATTCTCGCCTCGGCAAGACCTCCTTGTGGGCGGGCGCGCAGGACGAACGGTTCGCGCTCGTCATATCCAACGATTCCGGTTGTGGCGGGGCCGCCCTGAGCCGTCGCGCCTTCGGTGAAACCGTGGAACGCATCAACCGCGTTTTCCCGCACTGGTTCTGCGACAACTTCAATCAATACAGCAACAACGAAGCTGCCTGCCCCGTGGACCAGCACGAACTGATTGCGTTGATGGCGCCGCGCCCCGTCTACGTCGCCAGCGCCGAAGAAGACCTCTGGGCCGATCCGCGCGGCGAGTTCCTCTCCGCAAAGAACGCCACTCCCGTATACAAACTCTTCGGCCTCGAAGGCCTCGCCGCCGACGATATGCCTTCGGTCAACCAGCCGATCAAGAGCATCATCGGCTACCACATCCGCACCGGCGAACACGACACAACAACCTACGACTGGGAGCAGTACCTCGACTTCGCCGACAAATACATGAAGTAGTCGCAGACAGACCTCGCGCTCAGTCCATTTATTGGGGAACCAAGAATGCGACCGATCCGTCAGATCCGACCGATCGGTCCTATTCTTCAACTCGGAAGCTTGTCCTCTCCTGGCACAAGTCTTCGCCCCTTCGGCCCTCCCCGATCAGAGATTTGACCTTCGTGGTGCACTGCGTGTATAGTCTGCCCATATGCAGATCTGCTTCCTGGTTGGGAATTCGGCTACGGTTAGCTGCTACTCCCCCTCATGATGCTCACCTTATAATCTGGGTCCTCCAGTGTGTTGACTCCCACGTTGTTCGTGCTGAGCATGCAGAATCAGCCATTCGCCGGCATTTTTCGTCCGGCACAACGAAGGGATACTTCATGTCTTTTGGCGATTTGTCTATTGATCCGCGCTTTTTGAAGGTACTCAACACGCAGAAGATCACGGAACCGACTCCGGTTCAGGCGCAAACCATTCCTCCGGCCCTCGAAGGCCGCGACGTGCTGGGGATTGCGCAAACCGGTACCGGCAAGACGTTGGCATTCTCCTTGCCCGCGCTGACGCGCCTTGCGCAGTCGAACGTGCGCGGCACGCGCATGCTGGTCCTCACGCCGACGCGCGAGTTGGCGCAGCAGGTTAACTCGGTTATCGAACGCTTCGGTCGCGTCGCGGGACTGCAATCCGCGTGCGTATACGGCGGCGTCGGCATGGAACCTCAGGTTCACGCGCTTCGCCGCGGCACCACGGTCATCGTAGCGACCCCCGGCCGCCTGATCGATCACATGGAACGCGGCAATGTCCGCTTCGACAAGCTCTCGGTGCTCGTCCTTGACGAGGCCGACCGCATGCTCGACATGGGCTTCCTGCCCGCTATCCAACGCATCATGAGCGCCGTGCCCAAGGAACGCCAGACGCTGCTGTTCTCGGCGACGCTGCCCGATGAAATCAAGGGACTGGCCGCCGACTTGCAGCACGATCCCGTGCGCATCACCATCGGCGCCATCGCGAAACCCGCCGACGCCGTGCGTCAGGGCATCTACACCGTGGTGTCGTCCGGCAAAATGGATCTCCTGGCGAAAATCCTGCGCGAACCGGAAGTGCGTTCTGCGCTGGTCTTCGTGCGCACGAAACACTCGACCGACAAAGTCGCGAAACAGCTCTATCTGGAAGGCTTCCGCGCGCAAGCCATTCACGGCGGCCGTTCACAGCGCCAGCGCCAGCAAGCCATCGACGGTTTCCGCCGCGGACGCTACACTGTGCTCGTAGCCACCGATGTCGCGGCGCGCGGACTCGACGTGCAGGGCATCACGCACGTCGTCAACTTTGACATCCCGAATTGTCACGACGATTACGTGCATCGCATCGGACGCACCGCGCGTGCAAGCGCCGAAGGCGATGCCATCACCTTCGTCTGCCCCGAAGACCACATGACCCTCGGGTCCATCGAACGCGAATTGGGCAAGTCCATTCCGCGCACCGATTGGGAAGGCGCCGTACACGTCCCGACCCGCGAAGAGATCGCCGCGCGCAACGCGCAACGCCGTTCTCCTCGCCACGGCGGCGGTTACCGCGGCGGTTCCAGTGGACGCCCGCGCAACAACGGCCGCCCGCAAAACGGCGGCGGTGGACGCTACGGCCGCAACGCTTCGGCAAACCGCGGCAAGCAGGGCCAGTCTCGCCCAGCGCGCTAATTCCTCCGCACAGGTTTCACCTCATAGGACCGATCGGTCGCATCCGGCCGATCGGTCCTATTCTCTTTCGCGCGGCGTTATTCGGCAACTCGCGTTACGTCTCTCTCACTTGCGCACGTTTGCATCGCAATTCACGCCTCACACCGCCCTACTCTCCGGAGTGCCAAAGGCACGGCATACTCCAGCCTGGCGCGGCATAGCCGCAACCAAAAGGGACTCAACCACCGATACACACCAACGATTTGACTCGATACTCCAGATCGCTGCAAGCGCGAGATACTCCAGCCTGGGGTGAGATTCGCGTCAACGACGCGAATCGAAACCCCAGGTACCAGCCCCCCACCCAATGAGCGCCCTGTCAGGGCGCAAGTAACTCACACGGTCTGTCTCTGAAGCGCAGTGCCCGGTATCGCAGGCATCGATGAAGCCTGCCCTCATCTGTCATCCCGAGTCCGCCTTCGGCGGGCGAGGGATCTGGCTTATGATCGGATCCCTGTTGCGCCAATCGAGTCACTACGGCATCGCAATCGACCTTCCGCGCCGCATGGGGCGCAATACATAACCGCTCTGTTGGACTCCCCGTCCAACCTCGCTATAATGCGCCCCCTCACACTTCGTCGTCTGGTCCCGGCGAATCAATCGGAGCTGCAAAATGAATACCAAGAAATCGAAATCCCCGTCGAACGGCAAACGCGAACCCGTTAACCGGATGTACTCCTCGCAAATCACCGAGACCGTCGAACGCGCGCCAAGCCGCGCCATGCTGCACGCCGTCGGTTTCACCGCGAAGGACTTCAAGAAACCCCAGGTCGGCATCGCCTCGACGTGGAGCATGGTCACGCCCTGCAACATGCACATCAACAAGCTCGCGAACTACGCATCCGACGGCGTCAATGCCGCGGGCGGCAAAGCCGTCGAGTTCAACACGATCACCATTTCCGACGGCATCTCCATGGGCACGGAAGGCATGAAGTATTCGCTCGTCTCCCGCGAGGTGATCGCCGACTCCATTGAAACCGTCGCGGGTTGCGAATGGTTCGACGGACTCGTCGCCATCGGCGGCTGCGACAAGAACATGCCCGGCTGCCTCATGGCGATGGCCCGCCTCAATCGCCCATCCGTGTTTGTCTACGGCGGCACAATTCTCCCCGGCAACTATCGCGGCAAAAACGTCGATATCGTGTCGGTGTTCGAAGCCGTTGGCGCGCACGCGCGCGGCGATATCAACGACAAACAACTGAAAGAGATCGAAGCCTGTGCCATCCCCGGTCCCGGCTCCTGCGGCGGCATGTACACCGCCAACACCATGGGGTCCGCCATCGAAGCACTCGGCATGAGCCTACCCAACAGCAGTTCGCAGGACGCCATATCCGAGGACAAGGCGAACGATTGCCGCAACGCCGGCGCGGCCGTGATGAACTTGATCAAACGCGGCATCCGCCCCAGCGATATCATGACTCGCGAAGCCTTCGAAAACGCGATTGTCGTCGTCAACGCGCTGGGCGGTTCGACCAACGCCGTGCTCCACTTGCTTGCGATGGCCTACACCATGGGCGTGAAGCTCTCCATCGACGACTTCACGCGCATCGGAAAACGCGCGCCGGTGTTGGCGGACCTCAAACCCAGCGGTAGATTCGTCATGGCTGAATTCGTCGCCATTGGCGGTCTCACGCCATTGATGAAGACGCTCCTCGATGCAGGTCTCCTGCACGGCGACTGCCTCACCGTGACCGGCAAGACCCTCAAACAGAATCTCGCCGATGCAAAACCGTACCCCGCGGGACAGGAAATCGTTCGCCCCTTGTCCGATCCCATCAAGAAGGACGGCCACTTGGTCGTGTTGTACGGCAACCTCGCGCCGAAGGGCGCCGTCGCGAAAATCACCGGCAAGGAAGGCATGCGATTCACCGGCAAAGCCCGCGTGTTCAATTCCGAAGAAGACGCGCTCAAAGCCATTCTCGACGGCACAGTCAAGAAGGGCGACGTGATCGTCATTCGCTACGAAGGCCCCAAGGGCGGCCCCGGCATGCGTGAAATGCTCGCGCCCACGTCCGCCGTCATGGGCAAAGGTCTCGGCAAAGACGTCGCCCTGATCACCGACGGACGTTTCTCCGGCGGCAGCCACGGTTTCGTCGTCGGACACATCACGCCCGAAGCGCAGGTCGGCGGACCGCTCGCAATCGTCAAGAACGGCGATCCGATTACGATCGATGCGGAAAACCGCACGCTCGATCTCGGCATTACCAAAGCCGAAATCGCCAAGCGCCTCAAAGCATGGAAGGCCCCGAAGCCGCGCTATGTCCGCGGCGTCTTGGCGAAATACATGCATCTCGTCAACTCGGCATCCGAAGGCGCCGTCACCGACGCCACATTGCCCTTCTCGAAATAGGTTCCATTTCTTCGACGGGCCGCGCGGCGCCTGGCTCTCCGCGCGGCCCGTCTCGTCTGTACATTTACGGACCGCCGGATATGCTATTCTTCGTGTCCGGCCTTGCGCGCCCGTTGCTGGATGGAGGCGCGCAGTATCTTCCGGGAGCAAACCGCGGGCTTCGCCAAGCAACCGATCGCGAATGCCCGCTTGAGGTGTGTCGGGGAGAGGAACGAAAGGGGTATGACCGGTCCGGAAACAGCCGCGGATGCGACTCCCGTCGATTGGTCCGAAGGCGATGTGATCCTCGGTATCTACGAGGTGAAGCGCCTCCTCGGACGCGGCGGTATGGGCAACGTGTATCAGGTCTACCACCGGGGCTGGGACCAGGACCTCGCCGTGAAGTGCCCCAAGGCCGAAGTGCTGTCCGCAAAAGGCGGCGCGGAATCCTTCGAACGCGAATGCGAAATGTGGGTTAACCTCGGCCTCCACCCCAACATCGCAAGCTGCTACTACGTTCGCCGGCTCGGCGGCGTCCCGCGCGTGTTTGCCGAATTCGTGACCGGCGGCACGCTCTCCCAATGGATACACAGCGGCCGCTTGTATCGCGGAACGCGCGAACAAGTCATGGAGCGCATCCTCGACATCGCCATCCAATTTGCATGGGGCCTTCGCTATTCGCACACCCAGGGCCTCGTCCATCAAGACGTCAAACCCCTCAACGTCCTCATGACCAAAGAAGGTATCGTCAAAGTCACCGACTTCGGCCTGTCGCGCGCGCTCTACGTGGCGTCCGGCGCGCCCGAAACTCGAACCAGCCGCGGTCTCGGATCGCGCGGAACCCCAGCATACTGCTCGCCGGAGCAGGCCAACCGCGGCGACATGTCGCAAGCCACCGACATCTGGAGCTGGGGCGTGTCCATCATGGAAATGTTTGTCGGCGACGTCACGTGGATGGCCGGCCAGATGGCCGACGGCGCCTTGGATCAGTACCTGGAACTGGGCCCCGAAAACGAGCGCGCTCCCGACATGCCCCCCGTAATTCTCGACCTGTTGCGCGCATGCTTCCGAGACGATCCTGCAGAACGCCCTTCGAGTATGGCCGATATCCTCACAACGCTTGAGTCCGTCTACAAAGACGTCGTGGGCGTGCCGTATCCGCGCGCCGTGCCCCAGGCCGCGGAAACCACCGCCGATCGTCTTAACAACCGCGCGGTCTCATTCCTCGACTTGGGCAAACACGAAGAAGCCGATCAATTGTGGGAACGCGCGCTCCGCTTCGAACCCAATCATCCCGAAGCCACGTACAACCGCGCCCTGCGCGCGTGGCGCATCGGGCGCACCACCGACATGACCATGCTGCACCTGGCCCGCGAACTGTGCCGACTGCAACCCAAAGCGTGGATGCCCGTCTACATGTTTGCCCAGCTTCACCTCGAACGCGGCGACTACAACGCGGCCCTGGAACTGCTGGAACGGTTGCGCGGCGTCGATCTCGGCGGACATGAAGTCGCCGAGGCCATCGATGCCGCTACCGAACGAAAAGACGCGAGCCGCCGCCTCATAAGCACCTTCGCCCACCGCACCGGCGATGTCACCGCGCTCTGCGTCAGTTGGGACGGACACCTCGCCCTCTCGGCGACCACGTCCCAGAAATGGCCCGGAAAGATCACCGCCTGGAACGTGACTACCGGGCAACGGCAATTCGATTTCCTCGGACACACCGCCCCCGTGCTCTCCGTGGCGCTCAGCGCCGACGGCCTTCACGCCGTCTCCGGTTCCGTGGACAAGACCGCCCGCATTTGGGAAGTCGTTTCCGCCGATTGCGTCCAAATACTTCAGGGCCATTCCGGTCCCGTGAACTCCGTCCTGTTCACCGACGATGGACAAGGCATTCTCACCGCAAGCGCCGACGGCAGCGTCCGTCATTGGAATCGCATGTCGGGCCAATGCGAACGCGCGTTTGCCGCGCACCACGGCGAAGTGACCATGCTGGCTCCCGGACGTTCCGGCTTGTCCTTTCTCACCATCGGTTCCGATGGCGTCTTGTCGCATTGGGATCTGCGATCCGGCAGACGCCTCGCCGCGCTCGACGGATTCTCCGCGCGTCCCCGTTCGTTGTCTGTCAGCAACGACCGACGCGCCGCCATAGTCGGCCTTGAAGACGGCTGCGTCGACCTCGTCAACCTCGAAGCAAACCAGCGCGTGAGCCATCGCAAAGCGCACAGCGAGCCCGTCGTCTCCGTCTGCTTAAGCAAACGCGGCCACTTCGCGCTCACCGGCGTGCAAGGCGGAAAACTCCGCCTCTGGGAAACGCCCACGGGACGCTGCCTGCACACCTTTGCCGGCCGCGCACCCGTGAGTATCGGCGGAGACGAAAGCGTTGCCCTCTCCGCCGGCGAAAAAGGCACCCTGAAACTCTGGGCCATCGGCTTCGGCTTCCCCACAATCTTCGCTCCGATGATTCTGTGCCGCGGGCGCGAAGGCGGCGCTTAAATAAATACTCCCCATTGCAGCGCCGCCGCCGAAACCCTATGATGCGTTGGCGGTCGCGGATGGGCGCGTCTACTCGTATCTGATTCGGTTCGTCTGCATGAGATGCCGCCACAGTCAGCAATGTGTTTCGCGTGTCTGCGAAACCCGGCGTCGGATGCAGCGATTGGGGAAAGGGAGGTTTCTTGTGTCCATGAAACAACGATTCTTTTGGAGCATACTCGGGTTGTTCTTCGCGGTAAGACCCGCTGTGGCCATTGACGAAAACACGCCCGCGCCCGACGGCGCCCCGGTGCTCGCGCTCTGGCCCGACGGCGCGCCCGGCGCGGCAGGCACAGAAACCGCGGACGTCCCCACGCTCACCTACTTCCCCGCCCCGCAACACAAAGCCACCGGCGCGGCCGTGGTCGTGTGTCCCGGCGGCGGCTACGGCGGCTTGGCCATCACCTACGAAGGATACGAAGTCGCGCAGTGGCTAAACACCGCCGGCGTCTCGGCCTTCGTGCTCAAATACCGCCACGCCCCGAAGTACCACCACCCCGCTCCCCTGCAGGATGCGCAGCGCGCCATCCGCACGGTTCGCGCACGCTCCGCAGAATGGGGCATCAACCCCGCCAAAATCGGCATACTCGGATTCTCCGCGGGCGGTCACTTGACCGCGACCACCGGTGTCGCCAAAGCCGACGGCGACGCAGCCGCCACGGACCCCATCGAACGCGTTTCGGCCCGGCCCGATTTCCTGATCCTTGGATACCCCGTGATCACGATGGTCGGCGACTACGGCCACGCGGGTAGCCGCACCAATCTACTCGGCGAGAATCCCGACCCGAAACTCGTCGAAGAAGTCTCCCCCGAACTCCACGTGACCAAAGACACGCCGCCTGCATTCCTCGTAAGCACCACGCAAGACACCGGCGTCCCCGCGACCAACAGCGTCGTCTTCTACCAGAAGCTGCTCGACAACGGCGTCCCCGCCGAATTGCACGTCTTTCTCGAAGGCCAACACGGCCTCGGACTCGGCACCGGCCCCCGCAGCGGCCACGCCTTCAGCGAATGGCCTGACCTCTGCCTGAAATGGCTAAGGGCCATCGGGATGATCTGAGGCAAACGTATTCGCCATTTCACATAAGTCAGTGCTTTGGCCAGGGGGGGATTACGTCGATGAGAGATCTCGAAGGCAAAGTGGCCCTGGTAACAGGTGCGGGAAGTCCAAGGGGAATCGGCCGCGCCATAGTGGAAGCGCTTGCACGGCTCGGCGCGCGCATCGTCGCAAGCGACGTGGAAGACCCGCTGCCCGATGTCATTCATGACGTCCTCGGCTACAAACACGGAGCGAAGCAGGGTCTCGACGAAACCGTCGCGGCGGCACAGGCCCTCGGCGTGGAGGCCGTCGCTTTCCGTGCCGATATTTGCGTGCCGGAAGACGTTGAGCAACTCGTCGCAAATGCCGCGTCCGCCTTTGGGCACATCGACATCCTCGTCAACGTTGCGGGAGGCTCGTGGGGTTCGCAACGCGTCGGCGAATACGAACCCGATCAGTGGCTCGACACCCTTAAGGTAAACCTCTACGGAACCTTCCTGACCACCCGCTACGTGTTGCCCCTATTCGAAAAACAACGGGGAGGCGTCGTTATCAACATCGCCGCCATCGCCGCCGAGCGCGCCTGCGAAATGGTCTCCGCGTACAGCGCGGCCAAAGCCGGTGTCGTCGCCCTCACCCGTGATATCGCCGTCGAATACGGCCCGCAAGG
>JAIBAQ010000106.1 GCA_019695095.1 Candidatus Hydrogenedentota bacterium | reverse complement strand
CCATCCACGCTCGTGCAAATCCATCTGTCTACTTCTAGTCCCTCTTCTCAATCTTGTTCATCATGTAAATCCTGTCCAATTGGTCCTTCGGTCTTCGGGCCTTTAGGTCCCACAGGTCCCATAGGTCCCATAGGTCGCATAGGTCGCATAGGTCGCATAGGTCCCATTCAGTCCACTCTTAACACCATCCACCACTGCCGATTGACTCCTTCCAACTCCACCTCACTGACTGCCAGCCCGCTTTCCTTAATCCACGCTCTTGTCATCGGAATCAGGTTGTAGAACAACTCCCACGGAAACCAATCCACCCCAATAAACCTGCACCAATTGAAGTGGTCAAACACCATGTACCCGCCCGGCTTCACGAGCCGCGCCACATCCCCGACAATCTGCATCAACTCCGGTTTACCGCGCACCTCAATTCGACCCTCCTGAGCGTCTTCCGCGAGCCACTCGATCATCTGCCGCTCATTCGGAAACCAATCCACCGCCGTCGTGTCCATTCCGCGCGGCTCCGACACCGCCGTCTGCAAAATGTCGTTCACCGCGTGATGAAAACACGCCACATCCACGCTCCCCGGCCCCAGATACTGCGACACATTCTGCGCGTTATCCTCGACGATCCGAATCTCCGATTTCAGATGCGCGATCTTGACCTGCAACTGATCGCGCAACTTCCGATTTAGATTGATTGTCGTGTACGAGGCCTCTCCGCCAGTATACGCCTCCATCGCGAGGATCACCGGACACGACGCCCCTACGCACGGTTCAAACACCGTCATCCTGCGCGGCGGCTGCAACGCCTCAAACACCTCGTAATACTGCGCTGCCAACACGGCGTCCAACACCGGCATGCTAATGTCGAGCGGTTTTGGATCGGTCAACGCCGTGACTACCCGCGATGGAATCGCATCCAGTGCCGACAACGCCGTGCGCGCCTCCTCGCCCAGCACACGAAAGATCGCCCCATCCGTAATTTCCCGCGCTACCCTCGCCGGATTCCAAAGTGCCTCACCTGATTTCATCATGTTCCCCAAATTTCATAGCCCAGAATTACGCAAGTGCCAATGAGCTTCTCCAACAACTCTCGCACGCTTCGCGTTCTTTCGCGGCAACTTGAAGCTCTCGCTTTTCATTCGTTCAATTTCGAATTATAATTTCCCCGCCTATCCACCGAAGCTTGCGCGCTTACCCGTTACCTCCCTGCGTCTTAGCGCCTCTGCGCGAGATCTCTTCATTCTTTCTTTCGAAATCTCTGCCTTTTCTCGCGGCAAGTCGTCTTCACTGCTTCACCGCAAACGCATACTCTCCCGACCCCACGTCAAACGCAACAAACCCTACCTTCTCCGACTCCACACTCCGAATCCCCGCCACGTCCGCCACCGGCTTGCCGTTCTCCTGCACCTGCTCCGCCGACGCCGCAGGCACATACACCGTCGCGGTCGTATTCGCGGGAATCGACACCTTCAACGCATACGCGCCGCCATCCAACGTCCAATCCACCGCGATACGCCCCCGGATGGAATCGTAGTGCCCCTTCGCATACGTCAGCCCACCGCCCGGCACCGGCCGAATCACTATCTTCTTATACCCCGGCGCGCCCGCATTGATCCCGAGTATCGTCTTATACATCCATTCGCCGACCGCCCCAATCGCCCAATGATTCAGCGAATTCATACCCGGGTCTTGGAACCCGCGCCCAACCACATACCCGTCCCAACGTTCCCAAATCGTCGTCGAACCCTGCTCGATCGAATAGCCCCACGACGGCATCGTCCGGTTGTTGATGAGCTTATACGCCACGTCGTCATAGCCCGCGCGACTCAACTCCAGCATCATCCGAATCGTGCTCTGTATCCCTGTCGATATGTGCCCGTTGTATTTCACGAGCCCCGCCAGCATATGGCCGACAGCCTTTTCCCGCATCTCCTCCGGCAACATCTCGAAGTTCAACGCCAACGCATAGCCCGCCTGTGTATCGCCCTTGATGCGCCCATCCGCCGCGACAAACTCCCTGCAGAAGGCCGCCTTGATCGCCTTTGCGAGCGAACCATACGTTGCTGCATCGTCCTTGCGTCCGATCACATCTGCCATGCGCGACACATATTCCGTCGAACGCGCAAAGAACGCCGTCGCCAGCACCTCCGGCGGCACCGCCCCGCCCGACTTCGGCCAATTCTCCAGTTTCAACGTATCCGCGTTCAGCCAATCGTTGTAGTCGTTGTTGCGACCCTGGCTCCAAATCAAATCGGGATTCGCCGCGTGAATGTAGTCTACCCAACGACGCGCCGCTTCGAAGTGCGTCTCCAGCAGCCGCGTGTCCCCGTAGTTCTCATACACACGCCACGGTACGAACACCCCCGCATCGCCCCACGCAGGCACACCCGAAAACCGCGCGTTGTAGTCGAATGGATGCGGCGCAAAATCCGGGAACCGCCCGTCCGCCGCCTGATTGTCGCGCACATCCTGCAACCACTTCGTGAAGAACCCCGCCATATCCATGTTGAAAATCGCCGTCTGCGAATACACCTGGATATCGCCCATCCAGCCCAGCCGCTCGTCACGCTGCGGACAATCCGTCGGCACACTCATCATGTTCGCGCGCTGCGTCCAAAGGATGTTGTGCGCCAGTTTGTTCAGCAACTCACTCGAACATTCGAACGCGCCAATTTCCGGCGACGACGAATTAAACACGCGCCCCAGCAACGCATCCTGCGCCGGTTTTGCGGGCAACCCCGTTACTTCGACGTACCGGAACCCGTGATACGTAAAATGCGGCTCGAACGTCTCCGCACCGCCACCGCGATACGTATACGCGTCCGTCTGCGGTGCGCCACGCAGATTCGCTGTGTACAACGTGCCATCGTCGTTCAACGCCTCGCCATACCGAAACGTCGCCGTTGTCCCCGCCGGCGCCTCATGCGCGAACCGGCACCACCCCACCATGTTCTGCCCGAGGTCATAAACGAAAACGCCCGGCTTCGGCTCCGTTAACCCAATCGGCTTCAACTCTTCAATCACACGAATCGGCTCGTTGCACTGCGCCACCAACAGCGGCTTCTCGCCAATCTCGCTTGCATTCGCTGCCGTCCACGCGGTGTCGTCATACCCGGCCTTATCCCAGCCCGGCAACTCCTTGCGCCCATCCTGCACTTCGCCATCAAGCGTGTCGTTGCGGCGGATCGGTCCCTCCAGCGAACACGTCCACGACCCATCCGTTACAATCTGCTGTCGCGTCCCATCCTCGAACTCGACCTCAACCTGCATCAACAGCTTCGGATTCTTGCCGTAATGTCCCCACGTCGGACCGTTCGGCACGATGTTCGACAACCCAATCCGTCCCGAATACCACCCATCGCCCACCGTCGCCGCAAACGCGTTCTCGCCCCGCGTCAACAACCCCGTGACATCGTAGGTCTGGTACTGCACGCGAACGTGGTAATCCGTCCATTCCGGCGCAAGGATTTGCTCACCCACGCGCTGGCCATTGATCTGCAGTTCATACACGCCCAAAGCCGATATATACGCCATCGCGCTCCGGATCGGCTTCTCGATCACCGCCTCTTTGCGAAACAACGACGCGGGCCTCCGCTCCGCCACCTCGCCCGGCACATCGATCCACTTCGCCGCCCAATTTCCATTGCCCATGCGTCCCGCGCGCCACATTGCCGCCGCGCTCCACGGCGACTCCGCGCCCGCCGCATCCCACACGCGCACTTTCCAATAACATGCCGCTCCTGGCTCAAGCGCCCTACCCGCATAAGCAATCTGCGCCGTCGCATCTGACGCAACTTTCCCCGTGTCCCACAGATCGCCCTGATCCTTCGCCAGCAACTCCGGTGCGCTTGCCGCAACGATCCGATACGCCGTCTGCGCGTCTCCCCGCACATCCGACGCAACCGTCCAACTCAAACGCGGCCGCGCCACATCGACCGCCAACGGATTCGTCAAATACTCACACCGCAACGTCCCCGGCTCCATCGCCGCATCAACGTGCGCCGCGGAAAATGCCGCCACACCCAGCACCACTACCGTATGAAATAGCCGCATCGGTTTATCCTTTACGTGCACTCGTGCCCTCTCCCGCCTGCCCATCGAAGTATAAGGCCGCTCCCTCGTCCAGACAACGGCTTGGATTGTGTCAACGACTTAGATTGTGGGTGTTGCGCCTCGAATCACCGCACGCAGTCCCTCAAGTTCGTTAAATCTGTCCGGCCTTTGTCCAGCGGATTCTTTTACTAATCGACACTTCCCTCGTCCTCCTGCTACTGCGCACCCCCAATTCCATCCCATTTCGCCGACGGCCTCGCCCGTCTTTGTTTTCAAATCTCAAATTTCAAATTTGAGCTCAAAGCCCCAACTCCTTCCCGGCGCTCCCTGCGCCTCCGCGCGTCTGCGTGAGAAAGGTCCCAATTGCAGGCCATGCCATCTGCGCCATCCACCTCGTCCACCTCTTCCACCTCGTCTATCTCGTCCATCTCGTCCGCGTTAGTCCGTGACAGTCCGTGTCCCCCTTGACTTCCCTTTGTCCACCCACTACAATTGATTAAATAATCATTCAATCAAAGGATCCTCCCCGTGGGACGCAACCCCGACCAAAACCAACGCATGAAAGACCAGCGCACACAGCGCATCCTTTCCACTGCGGTGCGCCTCTTCGCCACCAAAGGCCTCGCCGCCACCAAGATCGCCGATATCGCCGGCGAATCCGGCATGTCCGGCGGACTGCTCTACCACTACTTCACGTCCAAGGAAGCGATCTTCACCGAACTCATCCGCAATGCCTTCGACAAAATGAACGAAGCCTGCACCGGCCTCGCCAAAATGGATGCGCCCCCGCACACGAAAATTGCCCTGGCCCTCGAAGCCCTCCTGAAGAGCCTCGACGAAAGCGAAGACTTTGCTCGCACCTGCGTGCTCATTGCCCACGCGACGATCTCCGACGCCATTCCCAAAGAGGCGAAAGCTGTCATCGAACGCGAATACCGCAAGCCCTACGAAGTCATCGCCCGCATCATGGCCGCGGGCCAACGCGCCGGAACCATCCGCGAAGGCAAACCCAAAGAACTTGCCCTCGTCTTCTGGACCTCGTTCAACGGACTCGCCATCTATAAAGCCGTCCACACGGAGACATTTAAGAAACCCGACCCGCAGATTCTCGCCAGGATGTTCTTGGCGCCGCGGGCCACACGGAAGAAATAGCGGCGGGGGGAGAGTGCCCGCCAGGAGGAAGTCATGCCAAGCCTGAAGTCTAGGCTGTTCGTACTAGCCCTGAAATACCGCCATCTCATGCGATTCCAATGGAAACGCCGCAGTTTCGTCACTTACGACACCTCGGTCCCCGATCTCCGCAAGGAGATCGAGCGCGGCGCATCCTTCTTCGGAAAGTTGCCGAAGGGCATGAACATCGAGTCCGTGACGATCGACGCTATGCACGCCGAATGGGTCCGTCCCGCAGACGCCTCAAAAGACACCGCCATCCTCTACGTCCACGGCGGCGGCTACGCCACCGGTTCCTGCGCCGCACACCGCGCCATCGTCTCCAAATTCGCCAACGGCGCCAACACGCAAGCCCTCTGCTTCGACTACCGCCTCGCACCCGAGCACCCGTTTCCCGCCGCGCTTGACGACGCCGTCTCCGCCTACCGCTGGCTCCTCTCCGAAGGGTATGCTCCCGCCAAGATCGCCTTCATCGGCGATTCCGCCGGCGGCGGACTCGCCCTTGCCACGCTCATTGCCGCGCGCGACCAAGGTCTCCCCATGCCTGCGTGCGCGATCGCGATGTCCCCCTGGACCGACCTTACCAACTCCGGCGACTCCTGGGAAACCAACGCTCAGGTCGATACGCTATGTTGGAAAGAAGCCCAGATCGTTTTTGCGGACTACTACGCCCGCGACAACGACCGCACCAACCCCTGGATTTCGCCGCTCTTCGGCGACCTGCACGGCCTACCACCCATCCGCATCTACGTCGGCGGCAACGAACTGCTTCTCAGCGATTCCACCCGTTTCGCCACGAAAGCCGCCGACGCCGGTGTCGATGTAAAACTCGAAGTGGGGGAGGGACTATTCCACTGCTACCCCGCCTGCGCCCCACTCTTTCCCGAAGCCACCAAAGCCCTGCACGAGATCTGCACCTTTGTAAAAGATCGGCTCCCAAGCACACGCGTCTGACTTGCGTGTCATCCTGAGCGATGGATCGCGCGAGCGCGGGTTTCAGTGGTAGAAACAAAAACTAAGCGGAGCCTTCTCTCCGGAGTGCCGTAGGCACGGCAGACTCTAGCCTGGGGTTTCGATTCGCGTCTGGGACGCGAATCGAAACCCCAGGTACCAGCCCCCACCCAACGTGAGCCCTGTAAGGGCGAAAGCAACTTTCACGGTCCGTTTCTAAGGAGTCCGCCCCCGCCGAACGAAGGATCTGGCATTAGACAAGACAATCTCCACCTTACGATGGGCAGTCGTGTCCCGTGTGAACAGAGCGTCTACTCGACATTGGTCGATGCCGCCAGACTCTCCTCAGCCTGAAACTGCGGCATGCTCGAAACGACGTGTGCCCACACCGCCGTGTACAAGAATCCCCCAAAGAAGACCAAGAGAAATGCCGCCCACAACGGGAAAACGACATACCGCAACCAACCGCGCATGCGTGTGTACAGAATGAAGGACAAACAGTAGAAGAAGCAGGTCATCATTAAAAGGAAGAGTGGCACAACGAGCTGATGACGGCTGAATGGCCCGGTCGGAAGGTCAATACCAAATCCCTCCGAAAGCACGCCAAACGGTATTACTCCAAGAACAAGTACGATTCGCGTAATCCACAAGCACACGACGTACAGCCTGTCCCAAACCGTCTTTTGCTGGACGCTTACGGCGAACTCATTTCTTGTGTCAGTCACTGCTTCCCCCTCGCGCGAACTCGCATTCCACCTGCCGCCAGCTTCCATATTCGCTTCCACTCGATTACCGCAGAGTGCCCTCGCTTGCATCTCCGCGTGTACTCGCCTCACCCGTATCGGACTTGGCCCCCGCCTTCACAAGCATATCAATGAACTCTTGCTTCCCAAGTCGCGTTGCACACGCCAACATAGTCTCTAGTTTGCCGTTTTGACCGGGATACTCCGCATTGACATCAAGACCGAGCCCAAAAGCCAACTCCAACACCCCCATCTTGCCATGCTCAATGAATTCATTCGGATGCCGAATGTCCCGCGTGTACTGAGACAAGATGCGAAAGCAGTCGTCAGTGTCCTTTGTCCCGGCTACATCTAGTAGAGTCCTGCCAGCCGAGTCAACACCCAGGGGAGTCGCTCCATGATCGAGTAGAAGTTGAAGATTCTCGGCTCTATTGTCGTAAATGGCCCAGCTCAGCCCACAAGACGGGCGGCCTCCACGCGCGAGGAAGAGTTCCAGGAATTCGGATGTGTTCAGACTCGCGGCTGCTCCAACGCCCGAACTTGGGTCAGCTCCTTGCTCCAAGAGAAAGGTCACCATGTCGAAGCTTCTCTTAAAGACTGCCTCCGTGAGAGGACCGTAGACAAGAAGACCGCCTCTGTTTAAGTCGGCTCCATGCGCAATGAGCAACTTTGCCATGGCCAAATCTCCTTGCCTCACGGCAACCGGAAGCAAGGGATCGGTAGTGATCGTATCGTAGCCAGAAACGCTCGTGATATAACCGGTATTTGCATCAACCCCCAGAAGATTGAACTCAAGACGTTTTTCAGCGAGGGCAATGTCCCCGTGCCACACGGCGTCCTCAAGCGTCTTGTACTTGCTGAAATAGAGCGTCGGGATGCCGGTGAGGACAAAGGCGACAATAATGCTGGCAAAAAGTGCACGCAGCGACGTGGGCCTATACGATACTTCCTCTAAGCGACTCCACATCCGAATCGCCACAGAGAGCAGAGCCCAAACACCGAGATTGATTCCTGTCTCTGTCCAGAACCAGCGGAAAAATCCCCCAGCATTACCGTAGAGGAACGTACTGAAGATCGTGACTCTCGTGAATTCCTTTTCTAAACAACGCCAGTAGACTGTCGACATCATGTCAGCGGCACCCGGAACAAATATGAGCAATACGGCGATGGCTCTACATACTCGCGGCCTGCAACAACGAAGTACGCACTGAATCGGTGGCACCCAGTAACTTGCGTACATCGCACATATCAAGGGAATTACCATAACTAGAGCCAGTATATTCACCCCAAGCTTCCCTCGCCTGATTAGGAGCACTCTTTCCCGGATGCTTGTTTACTATGTCCTCGACTACTACCTCAATCCCTTCGGCAAATCCCTCTGCGTACTCGCCTCACCCGCATCAACCTTGGCCCCCGCCTTTACAAGCACATCAATGAACTCCTGCTTCCCAAGTCGCGTGGCACACGCCAACATAGTCTCCGGCTTGCCATCCCGTCCGGGATACTCCGCGTTAACATCTAGGCCGAGCCCCAAAGCCAGCTCTAACGCGCTTAGCGTGCCGCTCCTGATGATTTCATTTGGATGCCGTATGTCCCGTGTGTAGTGAGATAAAACCTGAAAACACTCGTCCGTCTCGTTCTCCCCCGCAACATCGAGCAGAGTCCTGCCATCGCCACCAATGCCAAGCGGAGTCGCGCCATGCTCGAGTAAGAGCCGAAGATCCTCAACCCTGCCGCACCTTACTGCTTCCCAAAGCCCTAAAGATGGACTACCCCCATGCGCCAGAAGAAGACGTAGAAAATCCGATTCGTTCTTTCTTGAAGCATAATCCATCGCCTCCGCCGGATCTGCACCTTCTTCCAGCAAATACTCCGCAACATCATAGTGACACGCCAAGACTGCCTCCGTGACGGGCCTAAAAATCCTCTCGCCTCTTCGGTTGATGTCGGCCCCGTGTGTGAGCAATAGCTTTACCATCTCGAGATCGCCTCGTCGTGCCGCAATCGGGAGTAGAGGTTCGGTGACTGTGTCATCCGAGGAACTTCGTGTGATGTAGCCAGTATTCGCGTCTACGCCAAGTAGATTGTTCTGGAGCCGTTTCTCAGCGAGCAGAAGGTCTCCATGTTCCACCGCGTACTGCAAGGTCTTGTAGTTGTACAAATAGAGGGTCGGAATGCCCGTGACTATCAAGACGACGAATACGCTCCCCAAGACGGCTCGTCGCGATGTGTAGACATAAGGTTTGCCCACCGAACGGCATTGATGCCGGAGGATAACAGTGCATATTTCCCACACCGTAAGATTGAATCCGGTGAGAACCCAGAATTCTAGAAACGTATCTCCAATCGCCGGTCCGATGAGCTGCTTCCATACGGTTATCCACGTGAGCGTGTCGTCGAATACCGCTCCGAAATACGTTCCAAAAACCGTCATTACCGTTCCTGGAAAGAAGATCAACGCCACTGCCAGCCCCCGAAAGAAAGCTCCCCCAACGTATCGCAGCCCGTACTGAATAGGTGGAACCCAGAAACTCGCGAGGGCCAGAAATAACATCAAGGTCAGGTCAATATTAGCCATACAGAGACTGTCCAATTGCGTTGCCCGTCAGCGATTACTGCGACCCCCAGCCGCCGCCCCACGCATAGCAGAACCAACACAATATTATAACACCACACCCCAAGCCTCACTTCAATTCGATTAATTCACTCAGTCCATACAATCCCACACCGTTCTCCGACTGCTACGGACTGGTCCACCTAGTCCATCACGTCCACCTCGTCCGAATAGATCGCATGGGTCCCATAGGTCCCATTCTCCCCCTTGACTTTATTCGCAAATTGTATTACAGTTTCGATACAGAGGACAAAAGCCGCAGCGCGGAGCCTTCATACCATGTTGCACTTATCCGTGAACCAAAACGACGGCCTGCCGCTCTATCTCCAATTGGTGCAACAGATTAAGCACCTTATTGCCGTAGGCCGCCTCCAACCCGACAGCGAACTGCCCCCAGTTCGCACCCTTGCCCACCAACTCGTCCTGAACCCCAACACCGTCGTCCGTGCCTACCGCGAACTCGAAGTCGCGGGCCTCATTTACAAGAAACGCGGTGCAGGCACCTACGTCGCGGCTGGCGCCACGCCCTACACCGACGACGAATGCCGAAAGATCCTCAAGCAACGAACCGAGTCGCTGCTCGTCGAAGGACGGCACCTCGGATACGGCCTCGAACAACTGATCTCCCTGATGCGCGAATGCGACGCGACTCTCAAAGCAGGAAATGGCGACGGACAAGGAGCGCACGTGTCATGACGGAACAGAGTGCAGAACCCATTATCACCATCAAGAACCTCACGTGCCGCTTCGGCAAGAAGGTTGCCCTCGACCGGGTAAACTTCGAAGTCATACCCGGCCGCGTTTTTGGGCTGGTGGGGGAAAACGGCGCAGGCAAGACCACGCTGATGAAACACCTTCTCGGCGCGCTCACCCCCCAGGACGGCCAAGTGCGCGTCTTCGGCGCGGACCCCACGCGCGACCCCACCGCCGTCCTCTCTCAGATTGGCTACCTCTCTGAAGACCGAGACTTGCCACGCTGGATGCGCGTCAAAGAACTCATGCGCTACACCCAAGCCTTCTTCCCCGATTGGGATCAAGGCTACGCGGAACAACTCCGCCAGCAATTTCGTCTCGATGCCAACACGAGAATCCGCAGCCTCTCGCGAGGTGAAAAAGCCAAGGCCGGCCTGCTCGCCGCCCTCGCGCACCGGCCCAAACTGCTTCTGCTCGACGAACCCTCCTCGGGACTCGATGCCGTTGCCCGCAAAGAGATCCTCGCCGTGGTCATGCGAACCGTCGCCGAAGAAGGCCGCACCGTCGTCTTCTCCTCGCACCTCCTCGACGAAGTCGAACGCGTCGTCGACGAGGTCGCGATGATCCACGAAGGCCGCGTCTCGCTCATCATGCCCATGGACGACCTCAAGGCCACCCACCAACGCCGTGTCGTCGCCTTCGAAACGGAAGTAAAGGTATTTCCGAAAGTCGCAGGCGTCCTCTCTGCCGAAGGCGAAGGCCGCGAATGGGCCGTTGTTACCCACGGCGATGCCGATATCACCCGCGCCGCACTGACCCGCGCAGGCGCAAGTATTCTCGAAGAATCCGTTCCCACCCTCGACGCCATTTTCGTGGCCCGCGTCGCGGGCGACCGCGGTATTCAAGACGTGGCCTAACCGGTGGCAAAAACCAAGGAACCAACAGCCATGACAGCACCCGCCGCAATGCGACACGATGGCGCCGGACTCGCCCCGAAATTGCAGGCCCTCACCTGGGAAGAATGCCGCGTCGGTGGCGCTATCGCCGCCACCTGCGCCATGATGAGCATCCCCTTCATGTTCATGTACCAGTGGACGAACATGCCCCATGCCCGCGCGCTTCAAGATTCACTGCTGGTTTCTGGCGTCTTTGCGGTCCCATTCCTGACCGCCCTTCTGCTTGTGTTCAGCCCGGACTATTCCGGGGAACTCGTCGGCGGCTTCTCCAAGCGCATTATGCGCCTGCCCATTCCCACGTGGGCCGCCGTACTCGTACCGCTCGCCCTGCGAACCGTCTTTGTGCTGCTTTCGGCCGCGGTCTCGTTTCTTTGCTGCTATCTCATCTTCGGCCAAGCACCGGGCATACAGGTTGCCCTCGTATTCGCTTGCATCTATCTGGCGATCCAGACCGCCGACTGGATGCGCGCCCCCATTTCTGGCCTATCCAGCGCGCTGCTCCTGCTCGCTCTCGTCGTGGTCTACGTTACCTTCCGTTATATCGACGACACCATAAGCGCCGTCCTCGCCACGCAGTCTCATGCGATTATCGCCCTCTTCGTCTTCACGGCCTGCGTCTCCATCATTGCCTACGGTTTCTCCGTCGCGAGTGTCGGAGCGGCCCGTGTCGGCCGCCGCGTCGGTATCCCTGAAATCTGGGAATGGCCGCAACGCATCACGAAACACTGGCCTGCGCGCAGTCATGCCTTTACCTCACCGCTCTCCGCCCAGACATGGTTCGAGCTGCGGCGCACCGCATGGATCATCCCCGTCGTCACATTCGGCGTGTGGGCGCTTGCAACATTCCTGATTTCAATCAACTCGCCCGCCAATGCATCAATGGATACGACGGGCGCTGTCCTCATCTTCGGCGCCTTCCTGCTCGGCGCCATCGTGCACGGCGAGCGCACGGGTGTACTCGGCATTCGCCGTCAAACCGGCAACCCCGGCTTCCATTTCCTGCAACCTCTTAGCGACGCCGGACTCGCCCAGGCCCGCATCGCAGCAAACCTCATCGCCTTCGTCCCGGCACTCTTACTCGTTCTCTGTGTACACTACGCCCTCGGTGGCCGCGGCTATCTCCCCAACGTCGTCCTCTACGACCTCGCCATCGGCGGGACATCGATTCACGAAGTGATCTGGTCCTACGCGTCCAGGGGTGTTTTCCTCGGTATACTCGCATGGGCATTTCTCGGTATCGGCACACGCACCGTAAGTGTCACGCTGGTCAGCGCCATTGGCGTCTTTGTTGTCATCTGGGCGCTCCTCGCGGACGTCCTTCGCGTACTCGGCATCGACTATTCCTGGGACATAGAACATTCGGCCGCCATCGGCCAAATTGCCACTTTCGCATTTGTAGCGGCCATGTTCATCCTCACCCTCTCAATTGCCTATCGCCGCGGACTCCTGACGCCGCGCGCACTTACCGTATCGTGCGCTTCATGGCTACTGACGGCCGGCCTCCTGTTTCGTGCCGTTCCACAATCGAGTTCAGGCGGCCTCCTCCCATTCTGGGGTCTAATGGCCAGCGTCGCAGTGTGCCTGGGTGCCGCCGCGCTCGTCCCGCTCCCATACGTCTCCTTGCTGCTCGATACCTCCCGGCGACGTCACAGCGCCAAACGTGTTCAATCACCCGTTGCGGCACAAACCCCATCTTCCCCTCGCACCGTCCTGGCGTACACATTCGCCGCATGCACGGCAGTATTCGTCGTCTGGCTGTCTTGGCCCGCCCAACCCGCATTTACAAAGCTATGGCACAGCCGGGGATATCCCGCCACCCTGTCCGAACTGAATGCTTGGTACCCGTCCGTTCCTGCAGACCGGAACATGGCCGGCAAGTACCTCGCCGTGATACAGGATTTTGAAACTCGCGATCAGGCATTCTTCAACGCGAATTTAGGCAAAGTTGCATCGTCTTCTCCATCAGGCTCATCCCCAGAATCCATCGCTGACCGCCTGCTCATAGTCGGTGGAGCCGACTGCCCCTCGATCAGAAACGTACCCGAGGACATCCTGCGAACCACAGAAGACTACTGGCAATCGGTCACCTCGCATGTCGCACCAACTCTGAACGACATTGCCCAAAACGCAACCGGCGAATCGCGATATCCCGTTGACCTTACGCAAGGCCTGTGGGCAGAGCTAAGCCACCTTGCAGGGGTGCGGGAGATGAGTCTGCAGCTCATGCTCGACGCATTCCATTGGTCTCGCTCCGGCAACTCCAATCAAGCCATACGCTCCTTCGACGCCCTACTTCCCCTCGCAGATTCTCTGGCGATGGAGCCTATCCTCATTTCTCAGTTGACGCGCATATCTGTCTGCAATCAAGTAGCCAAAACCTCCGAGCATATCGTGAACACGGCTCCATCCTTATCCGATGCAGACCTCCGTCACCTCCAGGAGACTCTCGGTCAAATACTGCCTCCCACACGTGAGTCTCGAATTCTCGATCGCGGTCTTGTCGGTGAATCCGTCATTGGCATCACGAGTGTCACATGCATGCCTTGGAGCTGGAGCAATCCCGACTGGAACACCGGTCACTCCCTGAGGGACAGGCTCTACAGACAAGGCGTCTTTGACTCGGTTGTCATTATCCCCAACTTGCTCTTCTCGTCCGAGGCCGAACGTATGACCCTCTTGCGGCTCTACGACGGATACCTGGAATGGGGCAAGCAAGAAGCGGCCCTACCTATTGGAGGGGGGGAGCTTAGCTGGGAAAACGGAGTCATTCGCACTGCGCAATTCATGTCAATCCGATCCGCCATACTAGCCCCCGCAATCGGTCGCTCCTATGAATCCGAGTGGGTGACGCGCATGTACCTATCCATGGCGCAATCAGCCTTGGCTGCCGAGCGCTATCGCCTCGCCAACGGTCACTTGCCCGAATCGCTGGACGCGCTCGTTCCCGCGTACCTCGCGGAAGTCCCACGCGACATCTTCGCGGACTTCGAGACCCCGAAGCGCCAAACCCTCGGATACCTCCGGCGTCCCACCGACGACCGTAGAGGGCACGCTGGCAGGGGATATGCCTTCGGCATCAGTGGATACAATCTCCCCGTCACATACCGCATCACCGGCGACGATTCGTTCGTCATCTACAGCGTAGGCAGAAACCGCACGGACAACCAAGGCCAGACAAGGACTGAAGAGTTCCGCGAAGCCGACGACATTGCCATTACCATCGAGGCGCGCTCCTGATTCTGTATATTGCGGCGGGTCAGTACCAGATGCTCGTGACGATGACCGGCTCCTCCGCGCACGCCTCGCGCGGCTTGTCATAGCCAAACGACTGCGTCACCATCTTGGGTTCGATGTTGTGCGTCGCCATCCACTGGTTGATGTGTTCGTCCATCTGCTGCAGGGCTTCGAATGTCACTTTCCCCACGAACGTTTGCACACGCATCGATAGGATACCTCCATTCACCATATCTCGGACGCCAATCGCAGTATACCACGCGCCCTTTCCGTGCGCTTCCACGAGCGCAACACTTGTGAATCAGGCGCTCCTACTTAGAGCCTCCCTTCAATGCAATGTCCGGCCTCCTTATATCCCCTGCCGGTCCCACAAAGTAGATCGGAGACTCGCTCAATCGCACCTCGGGCGTGTCCACTACCTGCCCGATGACATTCAGGCATTTCATGCCCTCAGGCGTCTTCGCCGTGGCGTTTCCCGAAGGATCCCACAGGACATGGATCGCACGATCCCCATTCCTGAACGCAAACCAATGGCAACCACCTGCATCAATGACATCCTCTACATACTCCGGCTTTGGCCCCATCAACTGAGTGAACACTGCCACCGCCACAAACGCCTTGCGTACGGCCCCGTCAGCGAACAGACAACTCTCCGTTCCCGGCTTATTCACCGACCCCGTGCAACCCGAATGCAGAAAGACCTTCTCGCCGCCCCTCCCAAGGAAAATCGTGCTATACCGCACAATCCGATCCCCAACTTCTTTCTCCGAAAGCAGTCTCGGCTCCGAAAACGTCCCGGGTATCGGCCGGAACGGCTGGCGCGGCAAGTCGTCCGTGCCGAAATACGAAAACTCTGTCATCCACATCGGCTTCGGCCCGCCGTGCGCCTTCATCGCGGTGCGCAATCCCTCGATATCCGAGAATCGCTCCTCCGGCGGCACCTTCCCCGGATAGTCGTGAACGCCATAGATATCCACAAGGTCGAGTATCCCCGCCTCCACCATCGGAATCGTATACCGTCCTGAGAAGAACATCCCCGGTCCACCCATGATCCGCGCGTTCGGATTCGCCGCGCGTATCGCCGGAGCAACCACACGCAGGAGTCTCAGATAATCGTCAATCGTGAAACTCTTCAGCGTCGTGCTGTTCAAGGCACTCGAATCCGGCAACGAATACAGCGTGAAAAGTGGTTCGTTCAAAAACTCCCACACCTGCACCTGCTCCTTGTACCGGCCCACCGCTGCCGTCGCAAACCCCGCCAGCTCGTTCGCATCCTGCGGCGGCCACGCCCAACGCGCCCGCGGAATCAACTCCTGATCATCGCCCTGGCCGCCCGCCTTATACCGCGACGATTCGGCCTGCAAGGCCTCCAGACTTGGCGCGGTCGAATTCCAATCCGCGGAAGGGAAGGGGATCATCGCCATCAACTTCGCCCCCTGCGCGCCCACACGATTCATCTGCGGATCGCTGATGTCCCAACGGTACTGCCCCTTTTCCGGCTCGATGTGCTGCCACTTCAACGACCAATCGCGGTACCAACTCACCCCGGCCTTCTTCGCCAACCCAACCAACTCCGCCGTCGGATACGCATGGTTCACCCCGATGACCGTTTCCTCGTCCGACTGCGCAGGCACGATTGCGATACGCAACAGCCGTGACTCTTCCTTCTTTCCACACGCGTACTTCGCCGTGACGCGGTAAAACCCTTGCCGCTGATCCGGCAATTCGACTATCTTCTCGATGGACGAATTGGCCGGTATCTCCAAATCCACCGGCGGAAAATCCACCGCCGCTCCAAAGTAATCCGTCGCTTCAAACACTATGTCCGCGTTGGCAGGTTTCGATGCCGAATTGTATGCGGCGATCTTCAGCGAGGCGGTTTCGCCAACTGTAAACACTCCCGCTGGCGCAACGGGAACCACGCCAATTTCCAGGCCGCTTCGCGGCGCAAACTCCGTTGCGGCGTCCCCCTTCTCAAGCTGGACGGCATCGACATCGACGAACACCGTTTCCTCTTCCGCCAGGTTCGGGCCCGCCACCACGAACAAGAACGGATATTTCGGAGAGAACGTGTGACTGTACCGTTGCCATGCCGCCGTCAGCGTGACGGCCTGCAACACCTCCTCCTGCGCGCTACCCCAACCCTCGGAGGGATCCTCGTTCTGTACCCCGAATAGCGCCGGCACTCCGTCGCGCGATGCGCGCATATACACCGATAACGTGAGAGGTTTGCCGGGCGTCACCTCGATCCAACCAAGGTTTGCCGCCAATGGCCGAAGCTCCTTGCGAACCACCGGCCTGAAATAGTCAAAGTTGAATTCCGGCGTGTTCTCGCCCCCAAGTGGTATGCGAAGAAATGCATTGCCCTCCGCGCCTCCCGAGGTCTCCACCGAACCATGCAACGTCGCGAAATTACCCCAATTCGGTACCAACGGCGCCCACGCGTTTTCAAATCCCGCGCCTCGCCCCAACGACGACCACCCGCATTCGCCCACCTCGAACGAACCATTCGGCACAAGGTTCTTACTGGTGATCGACGCCACCGTGTTCGTGAATCGCACACGCTCGTTTGCCTCACCCGCCCAACCCACGGCCAGCGCGAAAAAGAGGCCTACTCCCAAAACCACGCTGAGACTTCTCACCGACTGCATTCCCCATCCCCCCAACAATTGGACAACGCCCATTTTCGGACACCATGCTCCCCTGTCACCTGACTGTAGCCCTTTCCACATGCCCAATCAAAAGCCCCAGTCCTCGCAGTCCGTGTTCGTCCGTGCCAGTTCGTGTTCGTCCGTGTCTTCTTCTTGCACCACCCCGTGCCACTATCTACAATGTCTCCCAACTGCAAGTCCTGGCGAAAGGTGTTTCCCATGCATACACGTATGTGTTCCTTCCGTTGGCATTCGCTCCTAGTCCTGTCTCTTGCCTCCGCGACTGTCTTCGCACAAGACCAAACCGCTCCCGTCAACTTCGATGCCTCCGTCAAGCCGATCTTCGCCGAACGCTGCGTCTCCTGCCACGGAGCAGAAAAGCAGAAGGCGGGGTTGCGGCTCGATCTGCCCGAGTGCATTACCGCGGGAGGTGAAGACGGCCCCGTCATCACCTCCGGCAAACCCGACGATAGCGCGCTCTACAAACGAGTGACACTCCCCGCGGGCCACGAAGACATCATGCCGCCCAAAGGCGACCCGCTCACCAAAGAACAAACGGATCTCATTCGCCTCTGGATCGAGCAAGGTGCAACATTTGCCGCCGTACCCGCATCGGAGCCAGCCCCAGCCCCTGCACCGGAGTCAGCCCCGGCCCCAGCCCCGGAGCCTGCACCAGCCCCCGAGACGACGCCAAGCCAACCAGCTCCCGTCAGTGTGCTCGACGAATTGGAGAAGACTGTTCAACCCGCATCACAAGAAGCGTTGGATGCCATTCGCTCCACCGGCGCGCTGGCCATGCCGCTAGACATGAAAAGCCCACTCGTACAAGTAAACTTTCGTATAGTCGGAGCCAACATCGCCGATGACCAGTTGGCCGCGCTCGACGGCATCAAAGACCAAGTCACGTGGCTTAATCTCGCGGAGACCAAAATCACCGACGCAGGCCTCGCCAAGCTTGCCTCGCTGCCAAACCTCACATCGTTGCACCTGGAGAAAACTGGAATCACCGACGCGGGCCTCGAACACTTGAAAGGCCTCCAACACCTGGAGTACCTCAACCTCTACGCGACCAAGGTCACCGACGCGGGTCTCGCCCAACTCGAAGGGCTCAAGAATCTGAAGAGCCTCTATCTCTGGCAATCGTCTGTTACACCCGAAGGCGCGGAGAAGCTGAAGCAGTGCATCGCCGGACTCAACGTGAATCTCGGCGTTGCCGTCAAAGCCGATCCCAAGCCCGAACCCGATGCCAATCTCGCAAAACTTGCTCCCTTCTTTGACGCCGAGAGCTGCTGCGCCAAAGCGTTTGCATCCGCCAAGGCCTGTGACCACGATTGCTGCAAAGAAGCCGCAGCGAAAGGCGAGGTGTGCGCGAAGTGCAATCCCGGCGCGGAGGCGAAGAAGAAAGTTGCCGCGCTCTTCGATGCCGAGAGCTGTTGCGCTAAAGCGCTGGCAACCGGCAATGCCTGCGGACATGATTGCTGCAAAGAAGCATCAGCCAAAGGCGAGGTTTGCCTGAAGTGCAACCCTGGCGCGGCCGAAAAGCAGAAGGCGCAAACAGACGCGGCCCAGCCCGCACCTCCGGAAACCGCTCCGCCCGCTGAAGCCCCTGCTGCGCCTGCACCGGCTCCCGAACAACCGGCTCAACAACCAGGCGAAGGGCCTGCTCCTCCGGCAGCCCCTCCCGCTGCCGACGCCATCCCCGCAAAACAAACGCTCACCTTCAATCACGACATCCGGCCCATCCTCTCCGACAACTGCTTCCGATGCCACGGTCCCGACCGAAACGCGCGCAAGGCCAATCTCCGCTTGGACCTCCGCGAATACGCCATCGCGGACCACGGCGACGAAACCGTCATCGTCCCCGGCAACAGCAGCCGCAGCGAGCTGGTCCGCCGCATCATGAGCGACGACCCCGATCTCATGATGCCGCCGCCCAGCTCGGAAAAGCAGTTGTCGCCTGCGCAACGCGAGAAACTGGCCAAGTGGATCGACGAAGGCGCCACCTATGAACCCCACTGGGCCTACATTGCGCCCACGCATCCCGAGCCGCCTTCCGTCTCCAACGATACCTGGATCCGCAATCCCATCGATCGATTCATACTCGCAAAGTTGGACCCCGCCGGCCTGACACCGTCGCCGGAAGCCGACCGCCGCACGTTGATTCGCCGGCTTTCCTTTGACCTCCTTGGCCTTCCTCCGAAACCCGAAGACGTCGATGCGTTCATCGCCGACACCTCGCCAAACGCCTACGAAAACCTCGTCGAGACGCTGCTCGCTTCTCCGCACTTCGGCGAGCGCATGGCCGTCGATTGGCTGGACCTCGTGCGTTACGCCGACACCAACGGGTATCACGGCGATGAGTTCCGCGAGGTCTACGCATACCGCGACTACGTGATCAACGCCTTCAATCAGAACAAGCCTTTCGACCAATTCACGATTGAACAACTCGCGGGCGACCTGTTGCCCAATGCCACCCTCGAACAGAAGATCGCCTCGGGCTACAACCGCCTCAATCAACTCACCGCCGAAGGCGGCGCGCAACCCAAGGAGTACATCGCGAAGTACGCCGCTGATCGCGTTCGCACCACGTCGTCGGTCTGGCTTGCGTCAACCATGGGTTGCGCCGAATGTCACGACCACAAATTCGACCCCTTCACGATGAAGGATTTCTACAGCCTTTCGGCCTTCTTCGCCGACATTAAGGAAGAACCCGTCTACACGGCGGGCGGTCCCTGGACGCCAACGTTGCCGCTGCCAACTCCCGAGCAAAGTGCCGAACTGAACCGTCTCGACGCGCACATCGCCTCGCTGAAGACGGCCCTCGACACGCCCACTCCCGAGTTGGCTGTTGCCCAAGACGCATGGGAAAAGGACGTTCTGGCACGCATCGCCGCCGAAAAGAACGATTGGCTGCCCTTGTTCCCCGACCGCGCAACGGCAGAGCACGGCACAACGCTCGGAGCCGCCAACGACGCCACGATTACCGCAACCGGCGAGAACCCTGCGCAAGAAACGTACACGCTGTCGTTCCACACCAGCCAGCAGGGAATCACCGGACTGCGCTTGGAAGTCTTCACGGATTCGTCGCTACCCAACGGCGGTCTTGGTCGAGGCAACGGCAACTTCGTGCTCACGGGCTTCGAAGTCGTTGCATCTTCCAACGCGGCCCCGGACCCAGCTTCCGTGGCAATCGGCGCGGCCCAAGCCGACTTCGAGC
>JAIBAQ010000105.1 GCA_019695095.1 Candidatus Hydrogenedentota bacterium | reverse complement strand
TATGTGGTGAATCTGTGCGACATCGCGCCGGTAGAGTCGGTGAGGCCGCTGATCGACCTGCCTGATTCGGACCCCGTCTTTTCTCCGGAGATTATGGAACTGTGCCGTTGGTTGGCCGATTACTATTGCTGTTCGTGGGGCGAGGCGCTTCACAGTGCCATACCCGCGGGAATTTCGGTGCGGACGCGCATGATGTACCGGCTGTGCATGGATCGGGTGACATCCGGGCGCTTTACGGATCGGCAGCGGGCCGTGGTTGCGGAACTCAACCGGCGGGGACCGTTAAGCGAAAAGCAATTGGCGAAATCCGTCGGGCCGGTGGCATTAAGCAACACGTTGAAGGCGTTGGTGGGCCGAGGGATTCTTGAGGCGGAGCCTGTTGCAGCCGCGCCGGCGGTGAATGCGCTCACGGAGACGTGGGTGAAGATAGTCGAGCGCGCCGTCCTCTCGTCCGGCGATCTGGAGGTGCTTCAGCGGCGCGCCCCAAAACAGGCGGCCGTGTACTTGGACTTGTTGCACGGGGGAGTGGAGCAGCGCGCGGCGCTTGCGTGCGCGAAGCATGAGACCAGTGCGACGGTGCTTCGACAACTTGCGTCCAAAGGCCTTGTGACGCTGATCGAGAAGGACGTCTATCGCACCCCGGACGAAGTGGGCGCGGCGGGTTCGAGCAGAAAGCACGCGCTTAATCCGGAACAACGGGCGGCTTATGAGGCAATTGTCGCCGAACTGGAGGCAAATCGTTTTCAGACGTTCTTGCTTCAAGGAATCACAGGCTCGGGCAAGACGGAAGTCTATCTTCAAGCTATCGAGCGCGCGCTGAGTCTGGGCAAAGCCGCCATCATCCTTGTGCCGGAGATTTCGCTGACACCGCAAACGGTCGGACGATTCAAAGCGCGATACCAGACCGATGTTGCCGTGCTTCATAGCGGCTTGGGGCCTGGTGAACGTTACGACGAATGGCGGCGCGCCCAACGCGGCGAGGTGCGGATTGTTGTGGGTGCGCGATCGGCGGTGTTTGCGCCGCTTCCGAATCTCGGGATCCTGGTCGTGGATGAAGAACACGACAACTCGTACAAGCAAAACGAATCGCCTCGCTATCATGCGCGCGATGTCGCCATCATGCGCGCCAAGATGAACAACGCAGTGTGTCTGCTCGGGTCTGCGACACCTTCCGTCGAATCGTATCACAACTCTCAGACAGGCAAATCGGTTCGGCTGGAGTTGAAGCGGCGCGCGGCCGCGGCGGAACTCCCACGCGTGGAGATTATTGATATGCGTGTGGAGACGCGCGACATTGGCGTCAACGTGATGCTGTCGCGCCGTCTGGAAGAGGAAATCGCCGCGCGTATCAAGTCGGGCGACCAGGTCTTGTTGCTGCTCAATCGCCGTGGCTTTTCGCCTTACGTCCTGTGTCCATCCTGCGGTTGGGTCGCCGAGTGCACGGACTGCAACGTCAGTCTGACGTATCACGCGCAAGGTTCATTTCTCTGCTGCCACTACTGTGGCTACCGCCGCGAGTCTCCTCAAGTATGCGACGCGTGCGGCTTCAAACCACTGCTTCATCTCGGGACCGGCACACAGAAGATAGAGGACTATCTACTTCGTTCGTTTCCCGAGGCGCGGGTTGAGCGCATGGATGCGGATACGACGTCCAGCAAGGGAGCGCACGCGCACATTCTGGGACGTTTGGCCGCCGGTGAGATCGATATTCTGATTGGCACTCAGATGATCGCCAAGGGACACGACTATCCAGGTGTGACGTTGGTGGGCGTCGTTAATGCCGATACAGGCCTGTCGTTTCCCGATTTCCGTGCGTCGGAGACAACGTTCCAGTTGTTGACGCAAGTGGCGGGGCGCGCTGGCCGCGGAGACCGGCCTGGTCTGGTGCTGATACAGTCGTATCGCCCGAATCACTATGCGGTGCAAGCGGCGGCAAAGCATGATTTCGCCGCGTTCTACGAGCGCGAAATGGTCACGCGCGAAAGCGCGCTCTATCCCCCGCTCCGCCGCATGGCGTGCATCATGGTCGAGGGCGAAGACCCGGAAGAGACCTACCGGACGGCCATACGAATTGGCAAGACGGCGCGTGCCAAGATCGAGGAGTTGGGATTCGCGGGAATCGAGTTGTTGGGGCCGGCTCCCGCGACGTTGCGGCGCTTGAAGCGCAAATACCGTTGGAGCGTGGGACTACTTTCGAAGAGTACAAAGCGTTTGAATCAACTTACGCGCGCGGTACGGGACGCATTTGACGCTTCTCCCGACAAGGGAAAATGTGCGGTGAAAGTCGATCTTGATCCTTACGGCATGATGTGAGGCGGCACGCTTCCGGATTCCGCCGGGGCCGCCGAATCACTTCGGTTCTGTGCGCGCTTGGTCTCAAGGCGATGCAAGTCCAGCGCCTCATCAACAAGTTTGAACGCGCGAATGATGCCTCTGCGGCAGGTCTGAAGCGCCTTGCGCTGATCGGGATTCAGCTCTCCCAGTTCCTCTTCAAGCAGCATTTCCACAAAACCGGATACGGCGGATAGCGGTGAGCGCAAATTCTGAGAGATGGACGCCAGAAAGTCCCCCTTCATTCGGTCGATCTGACGCAATTCCGCATTGAGACGCTCCAAGCGCTGGTTTGCCAGTCGGGTAGTCTCTTGCAGATTTTTCCTGTCCGTGATGTCGTGAAGCAAGGCCACGTAGTACCGTTTGCCTTCGCGCATGAACGAACGGTAGACGATGTCTACGGATCGCTCCTCGCCGTGCGCGTCCACAACGACCTCCTCGGTTTGGGCTTCACCGCGCGCACGAAGACTCGCAAACTTGTGCGGAAGCGTACCGTCGTCGAACAGGTACGCTCGAATACGGTTTCCCAGAAGTTTCTCGCGAGCGACGGCTAAAAATGCGGCAGCCTGGTCGTTGGCTTCCGTGATGAACTCCTGATCGTCGAAGACGAGGATGGGCTCGCCCGCGCAATCGAGTATGGTGCGGAGCATGTTTTCGGACGCGGCCAGATCTTCGGCCTGACGACGCACAGTGGCTTCGATAGAGCCAAATCGTTGCATCAATTGGGCGACCAGCCAGCCGCAAATACCGATGCTTAAGGTCTTAAACAGGATGACACCCCACGGCAGGGCCAGTCCGATTCGATACCACTCCAAGACGACGACCCCGGAATAAGCGACCATGCATAGGAACGTCGCGAGCGCGGTGGTGCGGGCACGGCGCGTGTGGGCGCTAAGACCGATGAGGAGCAGGTGAAAAGCGATGTATGCATCGCTGGATTCTCGGCCCGAGAAATGGGTGATGAGAGTGGCTTCGGCAAGATAGATAAAGAAGTTCAATTTGCCGGAGAAGGCGGAATAGCGCTTAAGCAGAAAGACCGAATGCGCGAAGGTGTTGTGAAGAAGAACAACGACAGTAAGGACAATGAAGTCTCGGATGTTGCCCGTCACAAAACCGAGGAAGAAGGCGGTCGACATCACTACATAGACGAGGTAGCGCGCCCAAAGCCCAACACGCTCGACAAGAAGCGTGAGCGAAAGGTTGCTGGATTCTAGCTTTTTCATTCGTCCGTTACCGCCGCGGAGTATACTTCATTGCGCGAGATTCCTAAATTCGCCGCAACACGACGGACTGCGTCGCGGCGAGACAAGTTCTGTGCGCGCATCAGCTCTTCCACAAGGGCGCGCAGCTCTTCGGGCGATTTCTCCGTTTCGCGCGATGTGCGGCTTGGAACCGACAGAAGCAGGACGCATTCTCCCTTCACCTCCGCGGTTCCAATGCGGTCCAGGATTTCCTGAGCGGAACCGAGTAGAAGCTCCTCAAACGTCTTTGTCAACTCACGGGCAACGCGAACTTCGACTTCGGGCAGGTGCTTTGCCACACCCTCCAGAGCCTTCTTCAGTCTGTTCGGAGATTCGTAGAAGACATGCGTACCGGGCAAATCGTCGAGCGACTGCAACAGGTTGGCGGACTCGGAGTTCTTCCTGGGAAAGAAACCGTGGAAGGTGAAGCGATCCGTGGGCAGCCCGGAAATGGAGAGAGCTGCCGAAACGGCACACGGACCAGGAACAGATACCACGCAAATCCCTGCCTCATGCGCCGCGCGAACCAAGCGATAGCCGGGATCGGAGATGCACGGGGTGCCCGCATCGCTAATCAGCGCCACGTCCCGTCCGTTCAACACTTCCTGGATGAGCTCCTGCGCCTTCTCGGACTCGTTGTGCTCGTGGTAACTGGTGAGCGGCGTGTCGATGGAGAAGTGATTGAGGAGTTTCTTGGAATGGCGCGTGTCTTCCGCTGCGATGAGTGCGACGGATTTGAGAACGCCCAAGGCGCGCAAACTGATGTCTTCCAGATTGCCGATGGGCGTGGCCACGACATATAAACGCCCGCACGCCGTATGGTTCAACGGAACTGTCCTTTGTCTGAGCTGTCCCTATTTTTGGGCAAGCGCAGCCGGTGAGTCTAACTCTGCATGATACTCTTGCAGGGAGCGCACGGTCCCCGCACCGTTACGCATTGCACGAATGCCGAGTACCGCTGCACGCGCTGCCGCGAGCGTGGTCATCGTCGGGAGGCCGCGTTCGAGTGCCGTGCGGCGGATGGCGCGTTCATCGTACTTCGAGTCTGTGCCCATCGGGGTATTGATGATCCAATCCACATCGCCGTTGATGATTCGATCGACAACGTTGGGGCGGCTCTCCCCCACCTTAAACACGACTTCCACGTTGAGTCCCTGTGCCTGCAGAATCTTAGCCGTGCCTTCCGTCGCGAGAATGCGGAATCCGAGTTCGCACAATTCTTTACCCAGCGTGCCCATTAGAACCTTGTCGCGGTTGTTCAGACTCAGGAAAACTGTTCCCTCAGTAGGAACGCGATTGCCTGCCGCGACTTGGCTCTTTGCGTAGGCCATGCCCATTGTGTAGTCGATGCCCATGACTTCGCCGGTGCTTCGCATTTCCGGCCCGAGGAGAATGTCGACACCTGGGAACTTGATGAAAGGAAGGACGACTTCTTTCGCACTTACAAATTTGGGCTCCGGATCTTCGGTGATACCCAATTCGCGCAAGGTCTTTCCAGCCATGACGCGCGCGGCAATTTTCGCCAGAGGTATTCCGGTCGCTTTGCTTACGAAGGGCACGGTTCTCGATGCGCGAGGATTGACTTCAAGCAGAAAGATTTTGTCGTCGCTGACCGCGAATTGAATGTTCATCAATCCGACGACATTCAGTTCTCGCGCGAGCGCGCGCGTTTGGACACGAATGCGCTCAACGATGTCCGGATCGAGTTGATACGGCGGCAAGATACAGGCGCTGTCGCCGGAATGCACACCGGCCTCTTCAATGTGCTGCATGATTCCAGCAACGATAACGTCTTGTCCGTCCGCTAACGCATCGACATCGATCTCAATAGCTGCTTCGATGAACTTGTCAATGAGGACAGGACGCTCCGGCGAAGCTTCCACGGCGTTGGCCATGTAGCGTTCAAGCGATGAACGCTCGTATACGATTTCCATGGCGCGGCCACCCAGCACGAACGACGGGCGCACCACGACGGGATACCCGATGCGTTCGGCAATTGCGATGGCCTCTTCGACCGAGGTTGCGGTTTCGTTCTCGGGCTGGAGGAGGTCCAATTTCAAGACCAATTCGCGGAATGCTTTACGGTCTTCCGCGCGGAAGATGCTTTCGGGGGAGGTGCCAATGATCGGTACACCCGCTTTGTGGAGTCCCATAGCCAAGTTGAGCGGAGTCTGTCCGCCGAATTGAACGATCACACCTTTGGGCTTCTCGCGATCGCAAATGTTGAGCACGTCTTCAATCGTAACCGGTTCGAAATAGAGTCGATCCGAGGTGTCGTAGTCGGTGGAGACGGTTTCAGGATTGCTGTTGACCATGATGGTTTCGTAGCCATCGTCCTTGAGCGCAAACGCGGCGTGCACGCAGCAGTAGTCGAATTCGATACCCTGGCCGATACGATTGGGACCGCCGCCTAGAATGACAATCTTCTCTTTTGTAGTCGGCCGTACTTCGTCTTCATCGCCATATGTTGAATAGTAATAGGGTGTGTACGCTTCAAATTCAGCGGCGCAAGTATCCACGAGTTTATACGTCGGAATTACGCCATGCTTCTTCCGTAACGCGCGGACTTCCAGCGGGTCCTTGCCCCACATGAAACCAAGCTGGTTATCGGAGAACCCGAATTCCTTCGCGCGCCGGAGCGTGGCTGGGCAGTCAGGGTTGGCAGTGCGTAGCGCACGCTCTTCGGCGACGATCTCCTCAATGTTCCGGAGGAACCACGGATCGATCATCGTCATCTCGTACACGTGCTCAACCGTCGCGCCCGCGCGGAAGGCCTGCGCGATGCGAAGGATGCGGTCAGGAACCGCGGTGCGAATGTACTTCAACAGCGCGTCCAGTTCTTCGCGCGAATCGGGCTCTCCGCCCGTCAACGTCTTGTCTTTTCCGTCCACACCGAGGCCGAAGCGGCCGATTTCCAGGGAACGCATGGCCTTTTGCAGCGATTCCTTGAAGGTGCGGCCAATGCTCATGACCTCGCCGACGCTCTTCATTTGAACCGTGAGCTGGTTACTGGCTCCCGGGAACTTCTCGAAGGCCCAGCGGGGCACTTTCGTGACGCAGTAGTCGATGGTCGGTTCGAACGAGGCGGGTGTCTCGCGCGTGATGTCGTTGGGAATTTCGTCGAGGCTGTAGCCGATGGCCAGCTTCGCGGCGATTTTTGCTATGGGGAAACCGGTCGCTTTCGAGGCCAAGGCCGAGCTGCGCGACACGCGAGGATTCATCTCGATGACGACCAAACGCCCTGTTTGCGGATCTACCGCAAACTGAATGTTTGAGCCGCCCGTTTCGACGCCAATTTCTCGAATGACCCGGATCGACGCATCGCGCAGGAGTTGGTACTCCTTATCGGTGAGTGTCTGCGCGGGTGCGACGGTGATGCTGTCGCCGGTGTGAACGCCCATGGGGTCGAAATTCTCGATGGAGCAGATGATCACCACGTTGTCGTTGAGGTCGCGCATGACCTCCAATTCGTACTCTTTCCAGCCGAGCACGGACTCTTCGACAAGGACCTCGGTGACGGGGCTTGCTTCGAGACCCCATTTCACGGCCTTCTCAAACTCTTCCTTGTTAAAGGAGACGCCCGCGCCGGAACCGCCGAGGGTGAAAGCGGGCCGGATGATGGCCTTGTAGCCGACCTCCGCACCGAAACCGCGCGCTTCATCCAGCGAATGGACGACGAGGCTCTTGGGTACCTCCAACCCGCAATCAATCATGGCTTGCTTGAACTGGCCGCGGTCTTCCGCCTTCTTGATGGCTTCCAGCTTCGCACCAATCAGCGTAACGCCGTACTTGTCGAGGATGCCGGACTCCGCCAGTTCCACGGCGAGATTGAGGGCAGTCTGGCCGCCGACAGTCGGCAGCAGGGCATCGGGACGTTCCCGCTCGATGATCCGCTCCAACGTATCGACGGTAAGTGGCTCGATATAGGTGCGGTCCGCAGTCTCGGGATCGGTCATGATCGTGGCCGGGTTGCTGTTGGCCAGCACGACCTCGTAGCCTTCTTCTCGCAAGGCTTTGCAGGCTTGAGTACCCGAATAGTCGAACTCGCAGGCCTGTCCAATGACGATGGGGCCGGACCCGATGATGAAGACTTTACGTATGTCGTTGCGTTTCGGCATGGTTCCTCGATGGTGTATGTACTTCGGGCATTCCCTCATGCCCTAATTGCTATATAACCTGGGTATGCGCAGGCCGGTTACCGGCTTATCTCAACCACTTCAAATTCAATGTTCCCGGCGGGGACCTTCGCCACGGCGACCTCCCCCACGGCCTTGCCCAACAGTGCCTCTCCGACAGGCGAGTGAATTGAGATCTTGCCATTCGCCATGTCTGCTTCGACGGGGCTAACAAGCACGAAAACCGATTCCTTCTTCGTCTTGCAGTTGCGCACCTTGACAGAGGAACCGACGTAAGCCTTTGATAGGTCTACGTCCTGATCCTCCAAGACCACCGCGCGTGCAATCTTATCCTCCAGGTCGCGAATCCGGGCATGCAGCATGGCCTGCTCTTCTTTCGCGGCGTGGTAGTCTGCGTTTTCCCTGAGGTCGCCGAAGCTGCGGGCATGCTCGATAATAGCGGCCACCTCGATGCGGCGCGACCTACACTTGGTGTGCTCTTCCTTCATTTTTTCGAGGCCTTCGCGGCTCACGTACAACGTATCCATGCTTCTCCCGATCTACATAGTTTTCGTGTGGGGTACGCGCCGGAAAGAGAACCGCTGTCCGGCTTTACGCATTCCGCGATGATGTCGCTGGGAAAGGAGTATACCAGACGCGGGAAGGCATCTTAAACCCGCGAAGGCACTGCCCGTGGGCCAAGGTTTGGAGAGGCTGGAGCGACTGAGTAACCGAGCGTCATTCCCGGGGCTGATCGAGCCTGGCCGGCCGTGCGTCCCTGAACTGGTCCAAGGCTTCCTGAAGTTGCCTGGCCGCTGCCGCATCGGCACCGGTAAGGGTATCGACCGCAAGCGGTTGACTTTCCAGGGGGTCCTTTTCCAAGTCGTAGAACTCGCCGGTCCGGTAGAGCTTGTAGCGCTTATCGAAAGCGAACTCGTGAAGGGTCCGGTCATCCCTCTGGCGCGGCGAAAACCAAGAGTAGATCCAGTCCCGAGGATGCCCATCCAAGCCTCGCAGTTGAGGAAAGAAGCTGCGGCCGTCAAGTCTCATGCCATCAGGGACGGCAACACCGGCTGCCTCCAGGAAAGTCGGTAGAAAATCCGTCGTGTCTACGAGGTCTGAACACACATTGCCAGCCGTGACCGTGCCAGGCCAATTGGCAATGCAGGGCACGTGCATCCCCGTCACTTTCGTGGTGCCTTTGGCGCCGACAATTTCCCGGTCACCCATCTTCGACGGAACTCCCCTGCCGGTTCCGTTATCGCCCAGGAAGAGGACAAGCGTTTTTTCTCGCACTCCCGTTGCCTGGAGATGGGCGATGAGTTTCCCGATTAGCTTGTCCATGTAGGCCACCATGTCGCCAAAATGTTTCGGATTCTGGTTTGCTTCTTCCCCTTGTGCTTTTGGATCCCAATCCTTGCTGTCGGGCGTTGGCAGGTACGGAGCGTGGGTGAGCGTCATCGGGTAATAGAGAAAGAAGGGTCCGTCTTTCTTCCGAGTAATGAAGTCGAGCGCGAAATCATTGATCAGGTCAGGTCCATATTCGCCTTCTGTATAGTCCTTCTCGACCCCATTGATTTCCAGGCCGGGGTTGGCGTAGCGCGGTGGCCGGCGTGTGTGTTGCCACAGATAGCTCTCGTCAAAGCCGAACCTTTTGGGCAGACTCACATCTCGGCCGAGTTGCCATTTCCCGGTTATGCACGTGGCATATCCGGAAGCCTTCAACAAATTGGCAAAGGTGACGGCCTCGGGATCCATCAGCCCGAACTTGATGTAATTCCTCGCATTGGAAAGACCGGTCATTAACTGAACGCGAGTCGGGGTGCAAAGCGGCTGTGCATAGCACTGAGAGAAGCGTGTGCCCGTGGCGGCAAGTCCATCGAGGACAGGCGTCTGGTAACTTGTTCCGCCGTTCGCTCCGAGGCATTCGTAGCCCAGGTCGTCGGCTAGAATCAGAACAATGTTGGGACGCGCGCTTGAGGTGGCAGCAAGAGCCTCCATCTCCATTGGCAGCGCGAGGAGCCCTGCTCCCAACCCCATCATCTTAAGATACTGTCGTCGGCTCCAACGATCCAGTTGTGGCTCAGTCATGGTCTTCTCCCGCCGATTGACTCGGATCGGTATCCTCGCGCAACGCAGCCCTGCGTATCCTCACTGGAAATTTCGACGATATCGTTGTACCAGAAAGTCGAATGCGGTGCCATATCGCCTGGTTCACCGAGACGTGCTGCACGAGAAATCTGCTCGCGTTGCAGACGCCGGATCTCGGTGCTACAATCCGGCGCATTGGGGAGGGTATTGGAGGGCCGGTATGGAAGCGTTTATCGCCCACTTACAGGAAAACTGGATGGGGTATACCATCCTTCTCGTGTTATTGCTGCCCTTCGTCTATGTGTTTCGCCGTGTTGCCGTGCCGGCGATCCAATGGGCAATCGAGCTTTGCGTCTACTCCACCATCTTCCACATTGTCATGCACTTCCTCATGAGTGTGATCCGATGGTTCCGCGTCGAATCCCAAATGAAGTGGCGCGCGGACGAACGGGTCGATCCAGGATGGCAGACCCCGCTGGTCAATTTCTGGGACACCGAATTGTATAAGCCCGGATGGGTGTTTTATTTCGAAGTTGCGATGGTCGTCGTGTTCTTCCTGTTGATGATACGATACCGGCCCATGAAGACTCAGCGTCCTGGTCCTAAGCGTGACACGCTGCGAAAAGGACAGGTTCCGAAGCTGCGCCCTCCCGGCAGCAGCGTTAAACCCAAAGGAAAGTAGGCAGATACGATGGTTCCGAAGTATGTACGTGGTCCGATCTCCAATGTATTCACCGCGTGGAATGCGGACAAGCAATTCGACGAGCAGGGTCAGCGCAATCTGCTGGACTTTCTTGCCCAATCCGGGTGTATCAGCGCCTATTTCGTGCGTTCGGGCATGGGGCAGATGTATGCGTTTTCCTTCGACGAAGTGAAGCGTATCGCGGCCCTCGCTTGCGACCACCTTCGCAATGTCGGGCCGGTGATCGTTGGTTGCGCGGGCGAGTGGGATCGCAACTACGACAAGAGACCCGACCCCAAGGTCTTCCTGGCGCAGTCCATTGAACTGGGGCAATACGCTGCCGACCAGGGCGCGGCCGGTGTCGTGTACACGATGCCGGAGGCGATTGTGCCAACGGACGGCAAAACGTACGCGGACGTGCTCGTCGAATACTTCGAGGCCATCAACAACGCCGTGAAGCTTCCAATCTTCCTTTACCAGCCACCAAAGACAAAGCCTGAGTATTGTGTGACCATGGACACGGCGGCGCGGCTGGCGGACATGCCCAATGTCATGGGAATCAAGATATCTACGGACGACGTCCGCTACACGTTGAATATTTGCTGCGCGATTGCCGGAAAAGATTTTGCTTTTATCGCCGGCTCCGAAACCTCGTTTCTCGCGAACCTGTACGCCGGCGCGACGGCCTGTATCGGACAGGGCTGCACCATCAATCCCGCCATCATCTGCGCCGTGCAGGATCGGTTTGACGCAGGCGACCGGCAAGGCGCCATTGCGGCCCAGCGCTCGGTAAATATGCTCTGCGAAGAGAGTGAGTCGCCCGTTGCGTTTCTCAAGAGGTACGCCACCGAGAAGGGATTCCCTGTTCCTTTGGAACACCGCGAGATGGCGTCACCTGCTTATGAGCCTCCCCGTCCGTTGACCGACGCGCACTACGCCGCGTTCAAGCGGATACTCGAAGCCGAGATGGCGAAATACGCTTAGCAGGTTGGCATTACTTGGAGAACGGCTCTACGGGTAGTTCTGTGCCCATGATGGCCATGAAGCCTGCGATGATTCGGTGAGTCAGGCCCCAAATCGTGTACGGGCCAAATTCAAACGAAGGAAATGCCCTTCGAAGTGGGTCCGGGGGAAAGAAATACTCGCGTATGTTCGCCGTGTCCGCAAAGTGCGATAGCGGTATCCACACGGTTGCGGCGACTTCATGATTGTGTGTAAGCGGGTCCTTCCCTTCTGTCTCGTAGATGAACGGGGTGACACTGAGATTCTGCTCCGTGAGTCGGCCTCCGTACAGGGTTGCAAGGCGGCCCATGCACGATTCGCGGGGAAGCAATAGCCCCACTTCTTCCAGCGTCTCCCTGCGCGCCACGGCCTCGAGCGTTTCATCCGTGGAATCGCGCCGTCCGCCGGGGAACGCCATTTGACCGGACCAGGGGTCCAGCGGGTGTTCGCAGCGTTTCATGAACAGAGCCTCAACATCGCCAGAGGGCCCCACACGCAGTGCCATGGCAACCGCAGCTTGACGTACATCGGGAGCGAGAGTCTCGTCCTCTGGCACGTGCGTTGCCAGGGCAGCGCGAATTTCGGCCAAACCTTCGGCTCCACGCCAAGAACATGGTTCGCTAAACACAGGGATTCGGTCTCCAGTCGCCGCGCGCAGCAAACGTTGAGCAAAGAGGTCCGATTATAGCCGTCGTACCGAAACCGAATGCAAACACTGGGCATTGTTCTCCATCGCTTCTTGCGCTACCATACGACCCGTATCGGGCGCTTGAGGTGCGCGGGGCCATCGCAGGGCAATCGGCCGGGATGCGCAGAGGCGGCTCGAATCCAAGCACACACGGAGCAGAAGGAGTTCAGCATGCAAACGCTTACAGGGGATAAGGTCGGTAAGGCAGCACGGGCGGCGTTGGACGCTGGAGAAGGTATTTTGCGGTTGGCGCCAACGTGGGTGCCTCGGTCATTCTTGCAGCCGGGCCGCCGGTTGAAGCTGCATCCCGAGGATTACTATGCGTTGGGGAAAGACCGTGGCGGCATTGACGAACGGTGGTTCGCATCGACCACGGCAGCCGACAACGCGGGCGCGCCGCCGGATGAAGGTCTGAGCTATGTCCATCACGAGGGAGCCCGGTTTACGCTGCGCGACGCCGTTGAGAATCTGGGCGCGGATATCATCGGCTCCGAGATCTGGAACAAGTACAAGCGCTGGCCGGTCTACTCGAAGTTCTTCGACAACATGGGGCCTATCCCCCACCATCATCACCAGAGCCAGGAGCAGGCGGAACTCGTCGGTCGCGACGGCAAACCCGAAGCGTACTATTTCCCGCCGCAGTTGAACGCCATCGGCAACAATTTCCCGCACACCTACTTCGGACTTGAGCCGGGCACCACGAAAGACGACGTCATCAAGTGCCTTGAGAAATGGAACTGCGGCGACAACGGCATTCTGGATTATTCGAAAGCCTATCGTTTGAAGCCGGGCACGGGTTGGTTGGTCGGTCCGTGCATCCTGCACGCGCCGGGTTCTCTGCTCACCTACGAACCGCAGTGGGGCAGCGACGTGTTCTCGATGTTCCAGTCGCTGGTGGAAGGCCGCGAAGTGTGGTACGACCTTTTGGTGAAGGACATTCCCAAGGAGAAACACTACGACCTTGAGTTCATCGTGAATCAGCTCGATTGGGAATCGAACGTCGATACGCACTTCAAAGACAACCACTACCTGGAACCCATCGCCGACGGCGACACGGCGGGCGCGGGCTATGTCGACAAGTGGGTCGTATACGGACGCGTCAAGGGCGAACAGAAGTTCACGGCGAAGGAACTCACCGTTGCGCCGGGCGCGAAGGTCACGATTAAGGACAACGGTGCATCCGGCGTTATCGTAAACCAAGGGCGTGGCCGCATTGGCAAGTTAGCGCTCGAATGTCCGCAGATGATTCGCTACGGCGAGATGACCGAAGACGAAGTCTATATCTCTGCCGACGCCGCCAAGGCCGGATACACCGTCGAGAACCTTGGCAAGGAGTGTCCGCTGGTGCTCCTGCGCTACTTCGGGCCGGATGCGAATCCGAACGCGCCGAATGTAGGCGACTACAAGAAATAAGCATTAGATGGTTGAGGCAGGGTCAGGAGACCCTGCCTCACCGAGGGGTGCGTGCAATTGGCAAAGCGATCAGCAAACGCAGTTATCCAGAAGATAGTGCGCCGGATTGTGGATGAGTTTCATCCGGAGCAAGTGATTCTCTTTGGCTCACATGCTCGAGGAGAAGCTGGACCCGACAGCGACATCGATTTGCTCGTTGTGATGTCCTTCAAAGGATCGAAGCGTGAGAAACAAGTGGCGCTTCGAGGGATCATACCCGACAACTCGGGACCGGTGGACGTGATTGTGACGAGTCCAGAAGACTACCGTTGGAGGAAGGATGTCGTAGGCACGATCGAATGGCCGGCTTCTCATGAAGGGAAAGTCCTTTATGGTCGAGTCTGACGCGTCTGTAGCTGTCGCGCGCGAATGGATAGCGAAAGCCGAAAACGATTTGAAGACCGCGGAAATGGCTTTGAGAGCAGCGAGCGAATGTCCGACCGACACGACTTGTTTTCATGCGCAGCAGTGCATCGAGAAGTACACCAAGGCGTTGTTGACGGTGCGGGGTTTGGCATTCGCAAAGACGCACAATATCAGGGTTCTAATGGAGATACTCCCCATAGAATCGCGGCCTCATCTTGATCGGATGTGGCAGGATCGTTTGACCGATTATGCCACAAGCGCTCGCTACCCGGGTTGGGACGAGATTCCACTTGGCGAGGCGCGCAAGGCAGTAGCCGTGGCAAAACGGGTTCGGCGGGAGATTCGTGGCCTGTTGCCGAAAGCTGCGAAGGCAAGAAAGCGCACATTGTGAGCTGTGGCTTGATGCGGCCGTCGAGAGAACAGAATCCGTTGAGGTTGACGGAGTGGTGGTTGCGTGGAGGAGGAGACTGATGCCGAGAACTGCACTAGACTTTTCTAGGGAGCAGCTCGCGGCAACGTGCAAGCGCTGGCACATCGCAAAACTATCAGTATTCGGGAGTGTCCTTCGCGAGGATTTTCGTCCTGATAGCGACGTGGATGTGCTTGTCGAATTTGAACCGGGTCATACGCCGGGTTGGGAAATTGTCGATATCGGCGAAGAACTCTCGGGAGTTTTTGGCGGGCACTACGTTGATATCGTATATCCTGAATACTTGCTTCCTCGTCTGAAGGATGAAATCTTAAGCAGTGCTATTGTCCAGTACGAGCGCGTGTGATGAAGAAAGATGACTCCATTTTGCCCGGGCACGTACCAGACGCAGCCACTAGAATCGCGGAGCGAGTGAAAGAAGTTAAGAGAGAAGACTTCGACAAGGACGAGGTCCTCCGAGATGCGATTACGTATCGAATTCGAGCGATCGGAGAAGCAGCATCCAAGATTCCGCGAGTAAAAAGTCGATTTCCACGGGTCATGTGATATCCAATTGATTCATCACTTTTGGGAACTACGCTAACCTGCATTGTTGTTTGTTCTGAACGGGCCGACTTTGGCTCAATGCGAAGATGAGATTAGGAATTGGGTAGGTAGTCGTGCTGTGGCCAACTCTGGCAAAATATGCTACCTGTGCGGAGGGGTCCTTGGGAAGGATCGAAGCAGGGATCATGTGCCGCCAAAGCAGTTCTTCGCCACACAAATACGCAAGACTTCCTCTCAACAATTCGATACTGTCCCATGTCACGCGAAGTGCAATTTGGCGTACAAGGATGACGAAGGGTACCTTGTCGCTGCTCTATTGCCATCGATTATGGACTCACCGGCGGCATTCTCACGATTGAATGAACTCTTCAAGTCGTATCGCGAGAATAAGAACACTGGTCTACTCAGGCGGGTTCTGGGTGAGTGGGATCGCAATCTCCCCGAGATGGAGCTACCTCCCGGAATTGTGGCTAAGCGGTTCGACGGTGACCGAGTGCGAAGAGTCATTTGGAAGATAGTCCGTGGACTCCACTATTTGGAACTGGGAAGGGTATTGCCCGAGCGCGTAGCATGTCATATAGATCACAGGTGGCCGGGTGCCCCCCTTCCTGAGCAGCATATCTATCTTGGCGTTGAGCCTTCGCGTGGTAAGATTGTCGAGGTTTTTGCATATAGATTCCGGATCTTTCCAGAAGTGGGTTCCATGCAGTATTGGGCACTATATCTTTGGGAAAGGCTCGTTTTCTTGGTTGCATGTCACGCACACGATTGTTCATGCAAGGAATGTCTAGCAGATGATGATTAAGATTCTAGCTTGTTGCACGGGTCGGGAGCAGAAGCTGGTTGAAGGGGAAAACGGACTAGCTACGGAGGATTCCCAGCAAAACGGCGGAACACCGTGAGTCTGTCTGTCTTATGTCTTTGCCTTGTCAAGCCGAGGAAAAGCAACATCTTGAACATGGCAATGCCTGCGGTACTATCTCCCTGACTTTTCAGGGGCATATTGACCTTTTCTTCTGTGAGTGAGATAATGCACTCATCACATTAGTGCTGTGCATGCATCTGTCTCAATTCGAAACCGCGACACTATTCTTCTGTCGAGCACTACGTTTGGACCACTTGAGCGTACCGTTGGCAATTCCCTTTTCCAATTCAATTAGATGCGATTGCGTATTGTAGTTTTCGATAAATACATAACTACGATTAGGCAATGTCGCTAGATTGTTGTTCGGTGCGATGCGCGTGTTGCCGCCGCTGATTAGAACAAGACCTGGACCGTCACATTGCGGCTTAGCCTTGAAAGGAGAGCTATCATGGACGTGAATTCCCAAGATGTTCTGGATTCAGTTAAAGCACTCAGCGAGAGAGTAGATAGAGTGTTGGGGGGGACTTTGCCGTCAGACTCTGTTTCTAGTGTAGTTGCATGTCTGCTGGAGAAACAGTCTGCATCTGTTGATCAGCTACGCGTGGACCTAGATATCCTGAAAGGGAGCCGTCAGAGTTTGCAGAGGGACTTGGAGCGCAAGATAAAGTTTTGGCCCCGCATTAACACAGGTATTGCGGCAGTGGTAGGTGCTGTATTTCTTGCGGTTACGGGGTATCAGTGGACTGAAGTGCACCGACTCGTTGAAGACACGACGAAGGTGGTTGCAGATCAAGCCACAAAACTGGATCAAACAGTAGCTGAGGCTAACGCCAGTATTACGAATATTCTCACCAATTCGAGTGAAGTACTAGCAGTTGCGACTAAGGCATCGGAGACGGCAAGGGAATCGGATGAGAAGATTTCGACCGCGAGAGAGGATTTTGAGAATGTCATGGCCGGTTCACGGAAGATTCTAGCTGAAATAGAGACTTCTCAAGTTCGGCTGAAGGCGCAAAGAGAGAGAATAGACTACTTGCGGCAACTTTCTGAAAAGGCTGCTACATATGCTTTGTGTGCACTTGCAGACAATCAGTCGGCTAACGTCTTTGCAGAAGCTGGAACCCTTGCCTTTAATGCAGGCGATTCCAAATCAGCCGCACGTATCTGGGAAGCTGGACTGAGTCGCTATCCGGACGACCGCAGTATTCTGCTTCGACTCGCGCGCGTGGATTGGGAAGAAGGGCGGGGTGCTACAGCAACCGAAAGGATAAATAGGCTATTGGTAAGGGACGCGCATGATATAGACGCTATGTGCATGGCAGCTGAGTTCGAAAGTTTGAGCGCCAACAGCGAAGCTGCACTAAGCATACTTGAACCCGAGATCAACTCGCGGTCAACGAACAGAGATGGAGCCAAGGACACAGGCTTGGCAAAACTCTTAACCGCTCGAGGTCAAGTCTATCTGTCCGACAATGAGCCGCTAAAGGCTATTTCAGATTTTGAGGCAGCTGCACAGCAAAATCCTGAAGATCCTTGGACACTGGTGTATTGTGCAGAAGCATTGAAGAGCTACAGTTTGGAGTCAGGGTTAGATGAAGCGACACGCAAAGACTACACGAATCAAGCTCTGGAAAAGTGCGATGAACTACTTGGCCGTGGTGCTAGTGCGGAGCCCGAAGCATACGTTGATGTCGCTGTATGTAAGTCAGGCATCCTGACTTCTATGGGAGAGTCTGAGGATGCTCTATTCTTGTTGGAGTCTGCAAAATTGTGGCGGCCACAAGACAGGACTTTGGACAAGCTAATTGCAGGCCTCCGTAGCTCGATCAATTCCAATAACGCTAAGTTGTCCCATTGAGTCGAAACTTTGACCTTGAGTCAAGTACCACCAAAATGAAATGATTAGATCACTGAATCCTTAAGTTGCTGTTTCTCTTCTATTGTTGACAGGATTCTGCGCGGACTTGAGTTCGAGGCTTAGCAACGGCGCGGCTTGGCTTCAGGTTGCACCGCTGTATAGGGGGGATTTGTGATCAGAAGTCATATTCACGAATCTTATGGCCATCATTATCGAGGAATAGGTTGCCCCAACCTCTTCGGCAGCAGACTGTTTCCTAACTTCAACTTTCCGGATTGGTTCTTGTTCTGCGATTCATTTGCTAAAGGAGAGAAGCGATGAACCCTCTGAAAATTAAGTTTCCAAAGCTTCACAACGCCGCATGGCCGGGTCTGGTCGGTAAGGGAAGCGATTCGGAACCGCCCATTGGGCTGGACAAGATGATCGAGTTGACGGCGAATGCCGAAGTAGATGGCGTGAAGTTTGACGGAATGGATTTATTTCTGTCGGACCCGCACATCAGCATCGACATTGATGCCGGCGGCCTGAAGAAGCTGGCCGATACGTTCAAGTCGAAGGGCCTCGCCATTGGTTCGCTGGTGGCTCCGGTGTGGGGCGCAACAGGCGGCGGCTCGACCATCGGCGATGCGGCCGAGCGCGGCAAGTTTCTGGAGCAAGTGCGCAAGGCTTGTGGTATCGGCAAGCAGTTGCGCGAGTTGGGTGCGCGCCCATACGGCGTCATCCGCGTTGATTCGGCGTGCGGTGTAGCGGATTGGGCGGCCGACCCGGCAGGGAACACCAAAAAGATCGCCGATACATTCCGCGAAGCGTGCACCATTGCCGAGGATCACGGTGAGCGGTTGGCCGCTGAAGGCGAAGTCTGCTGGGGCGGGATGCATTCGTGGAAGGAAATGCTCAAGCTGCTGGAGATGGTTGACCGGCCGAAGACGCTCGGATTCCAGGCGGACATGGCCCACACGCTGCTCTACACGCTGGGTGTGAACGCGCCGGAAGACGCGATTCTACCCGCCGGATACGACTGGAAAGACGAGGCGAATCTCGACGCTGCAATGAAGACGCTGACCGACGCGTTGCGTCCTTGGACGATCGATTTCCACATCGCCCAGAACGATGCGACGGTATTCGGATCGGGTTCGCACGACAAGACCGGCCGCCACTGCCTGCCCACCGATCCAAACGGCAAGCTCGACATCGCGAAGTATGCGGGGTATTGGTTGCGCGGAGCAGATGGCCAGCCGACCAAAGCGTTCCAGCATGTGTGTTGGGACGGTTGCATGTTCCCGAACGCGACTATGATGAAGCCGGAAACGTGGAACAGCATTTTGGCGGCCATGCTGAAGGTGCGGGACGCACACGGTTGGTAGTAGCATTCGATTCCCAACGGGCTATTCCGAGGATATCGAGAGTCAACAGGTGAAGTACAAGTGCATCGGGCAGAGATACAGCCATTAGGTACATACTGCCGTTTGCGCGTTTTACGGTAAAAGGGAGGGAGTCTAGAACATGGCCAAGAAGAAGCTGAATGTGGGGATGATCGGGTATGGGTTCATGGCCCGGACACACACAAACGCTCACTGCAAAGTGAATCACTTTTTCGATTTGGAGTATCAGCCGGTCCTGAAGGCGGCGTGCGCTCCGGAAGCGGACAAGACGCAGGCGTTCGCGGATCGTTGGGGTTACGAATCGATCGAGACGGATTGGCGCAAGCTGGTCGAACGCAAGGACATCGATCTGATCGAGATTTGCGCCCCCAACAATCTTCATCACGACATCGCTATCGGGGCCGCTGAAGCCGGAAAGATGGTAATCTGCGAGAAACCCCTTGCTTTGAACGGTCCGCAAGGCGAAGAAATGGTCAAGACCGTCGAAAAAGCGGGCGTCCCGAATATGGTTTCGTACAACTATCGCCGTATTCCCGCGGTGACTTTGGCGAAACAACTCATCGACCAGGGCCGGCTTGGCCGAATCTTCCATTACCGTGCAGTCTTCTTGCAGGACTGGACCATTTCCGCGGATTTGCCGCAGGGCGGAAATGCCCTCTGGCGCCTGGATGCGGCGGCTGCCGGCAGCGGTGTTACGGGCGATCTTCTGGCTCACTGCATCGACACGGCACTGTGGCTCAACGGTTCCATGAAGGATGTCTCTGCCATGACGGAGACCTTTATCAAGGAGCGTGTCCATCAGGAAACCGGCAAGAAGCAAGCTGTCAGTATCGACGATGCGTGCGCGTTCCTGGCCCGCTTCCAGAACGGTTCGCTGGCGACCTTTGAAGCCACGCGATATGCGCGCGGCCACAAGGCTCTGTACACGTTTGAAATCAACGGCGAGCACGCGTCGATCCAGTGGGACTTGCACGACCTGCACCGCCTGAACTGGTTCGATCACCGCGACGAGTCCATCGTTCGCGGGTGGCGCTCCATTCACGTAACCGACGGCGACATGCCGTACATGGACAAGTGGTGGGTGCCGGGTCTGCAGATCGGCTATGAGCACAGCTTCGTGCATCAGATCGCCGACTTCCTTGAAGGCTTGAGCAAGGGCGAACCCGCTTCGCCGACGTTCCGCGAAGCGCTGGAGACGCAATACGTGTGCGATGCGGTACTCGCATCCGCGAAGAAGGGTTCTTGGGAGTCGGTCAAGTCCATATAGGAACCGGAACGCAGACAGCCCGCCGTTCAGGAGGGTAGATGTATGAGCCGCCGGATACAGAGCAGACGAGAATTCATTCGAAATTCGTTGGCCGTATCCACGTTGGCGGGAACTTCGAGCGTGGCGTGCGCCCATGGCCGCGCGCGCCACGCTCGTCCCAATATCCTCTTCGTGTACACAGACGATCAGGCGCCGTGGTCGCTCGGGTGTTACGGCAATACGTACGCGCATACTCCAAACCTCGATCGCCTCTCCACCGAGAGCGTAATGCTCACGAACAGTTTTGTCG
>JAIBAQ010000104.1 GCA_019695095.1 Candidatus Hydrogenedentota bacterium | reverse complement strand
TGGACTATTTTACATGGGCCGGCTCATTGACTTCATTCTCGACGTGATGTGTCTGAGCTGGATTTCTATACGCGGGAGGAACGTCATCCACTATATCCGTGCAAAGCCAACGGAATTTGCCCTCCATAAAGGCGTTGCCCACCTTCGTGAAGGTACGGTTGTGGTTGCTTTTTACCGCGCGGAAGTTGTTTTCGATTCTCACACGAGCATTCTTGCAGTACAAGTCCGCCAAATCCTGCGCGCCCTGGTTGTTCGGATCTTTCGCCAGTTGCGCTTCCGCATACGCCAGCGTCGATGCCATCGTGAAAAGGTCCACACCGACTTCGACGAAACTCGCCAACAGAAGCTGTTCGTACTCGAGCTTCGGTCCGAACTTCGCCATCGTGTGGAATATACGCCGCGCGAGTTTCTTGCAGTTGCTTGCCACGAAGGACAAGTGCGCCTGATTCGCGGGCGACAGGTGCTTCACATTGAAATTGGAGCTTGCCGGCATCCACTGCTTCGGATACCACGACATATAGAACTTCACGGCCTTCATGATGAGAGCGGCCTTGCTCTCTTTCTGGCCGGGCTTCGGTTTCATGATCGGCATCGCAAGCTTGAAGTGCGTATCCAGCGCCTCGCGCGCCATGATCAAGTGCATGATCTCGCTGGAACCTTCGAAAATACGGCCCACGCGCGAATCGCGCAGCATCTGTTCCACATTGACCGGCACTTCGCCGCGGTCGTACAACGAACGCGCCGTCTCGAATCCGCGACCGCCGCGCACCTGCACGTACTCGTCCAGCAAGCGCCACGTAACTTCGGTGCAGAAGTATTTCGCAATGGCCGCTTCCAAGCGGATGTCCGCGTTCTCGCGGTCCGCGAACGCACATGCGAGCCACACCACGCTTTCCATGGCGAAGGTGTCCGCGGCCATGTTCGCGATCTTGCGCGCAATCGCCTGGTGTTTCCCGATCGGCACGCCCCACTGCACGCGCTCGTTTACCCACTTTTCCGCCGTCTGTACGCAGCGCTTGCACGCACCCGCCGACGCGGCCGGGATTCCGAGACGTCCGGTGTTCAATGTAGCCAGCGCGATCTTGAGGCCTTCGCCCGGCTTGCCGATCATGTTCTCTTTCGGTACTTTCACGTTCTCAAAGCGCAGGAGCCCGTTGGAGAGTCCCTTCAGTCCCATGAACGAGCAGCGCTTTTCGACGCTGAATCCGGGCATGGTCCTTTCGACGATAAAGGTGGAAATCTGCGGACGTTCTTTGCCGTTTACGATCTTGGGCGGCGTCTGCGCCATCACAACCAAAATTTCCGCATCGGGACCGTTGGTGCACCACAGTTTCTCACCATTAAGCAGGTAGTACGACCCGTCTTCAGACGGTGTAGCCGTCGTGGTCATCTTTGCGGGGTCTGAACCAACATCGGGTTCCGTCAGGGCGAATGCGGATATCTCTCCTCGTGCCACCCGCGGCAGGAACTTCTTCTTTTGTTCCTCGGTGCCGTACATCTTCAGCGGTTGCGGCACGCCAATACTCTGGTGCGCGGAGACCCACGTCGTCGTACTCTGGCAATAGCTGCCAATCACCGAAAGCACGCGGCTGTAGTTGGTCTGCGACAACCCCAGTCCGCCGTATTCCTTGGCGATCTTCATTCCGAAAATGCCGATTTCGGCGAGCGCCTTCAACGACTCCTTCGGGTACACGCCTGTACGGTCAATCTCGATCGGATCTACCGCCCGTTCGAGCACTTCTCGCACCTTGGCGATGTACTCGTCCCCAATACGCTTATCCTCATCGTCCTGAAGAGGATATGGATGCATCAAATCCCATCGGAAGTTCCCGCGGAACAATTCCGCCGTGAAACTGGGAAACTTCCACTCTTCTTGCCGGGCCTCTTCGGCCAAGTCCATTGCCTTCTGCTTATCTTTGTTTTCCAGCGTTGCCATGGTGAGATCCCCGGTTCTGTCAAATGGGAAACAGCCCGTAAACAGCCTCTTACAGCACCTTACCTACAGGTAGATAGGTTCTTATTATAGGGCAATCGCTCCCCCTTGTCCACAGATTTCAAACCCAAAATCGCCAATAATTTCCCCAAAAAAATGCAGTGAAATGCCGCGGCAGCTACTACTTACGCCACCCATCACTTCAAGTATTATTCCTGGCCCAACCAACCTGCCACTTCAATGAAACGACGCCCCCAAACTCGGTCCAGGGGCGTCGTAGATCCCTAACTTCTGTATCGAAAGCTACTTAACAATTGGAGTCAATACGATGTTGCGATAGCTCATCGATGTGTGGTCGCCTTGAAGGTAGATCGGACCCGGCTTGAACTCGTCCGACGTCAACGCGCCACCGGTGCATCCCAGCAACGGCTGGTTGTCGATGATTGTCTTACCATTCAGGATAACCGTCACGTGCCGGTCGCACAGGGTGATGTCGTACGTCTGCCACTCGCCGGCAGGCTTCTCGGCGGCTTCGGACGGAGTAATCCGGCTGTAGATCCCGCCCATGTTGTGCGGGTCCAGCGGCTTGCCAAACGTATCCGCAACCTGGACTTCGTAGATGCCGCGCAAGTAGATACCGCTGTTGCCGCCTGCTGGCACGTTCACTTCCAACTTCAGATTGAAGTCTTCGAACTCCTTTTCCGTTCGAAGATTGCCGTACGGCTTGTGGGGCTTGCCCTCTTCCTGTTTGGCGTCGTTGACGAGCAGGCCGTCTTCCGCGCGCCACCCATTGATCTGTCCTTCGGATGTGAGCGTCCAACCCTTCAAGTTCTTCCCGTTAAACAGCTTGATCGGCTTCCCGAACTTCACCTTGGACACGTCCGGCGCGGCAGGCACAGGCGGAATTCGCTTACCGGTGAATTCGCTCTTCTTGATGCCGTTTCCGCCGCGATCCGGCTCAAATAACTCCAGCTTCATGTCGTCACCGGATACGGTCGCGCGGATCATATCGGTGAAACGCTGCGTATCGATGACCTTACCGGCCGCGTCCTTGCGTTCCACGTCGCTGACTCGAGTCACTACCAGCGAGTCACCGTCCATGAACACGCTGTCTACCGGCACAACACTGCCGCCGCCCCATAAGATGCTTCCATCCAGAAACCCCTGCTCGTTCGTGATTCCCAACCAGCCGGCTCCGCCGCCGGGTATCACGAGCGCCCAGTGCCCCAGGAAGGTATTGGCGTCCGCCGCCTGCGCTCCCGGCGCAAATCCCAACACCAACCCAACCATCACCATTAATCCTACAAGCATACGCGTCCGGTACATGACTTTCGCTCCTTTCGTGCGTTGCGCAAAAGCATACTCCACATCCCCGCGCCGTTCACCTACGAAACTCCACCTTGGTTCAAGCGCACAGCAGCCCTGTCTACGCCTGCCTTTACGCGCGCACTGCAGTTCGCCCAATTGCGCCTTGTTTTGCAATCGGTGTAGACTGGCACAACTTCGGGAAAATGGTTCAATCGCGATTCCCGCGCACATGCGTCTCACGCGTGGCGGGTCGCATTCGGGGAGGTCAGAACATGAAAACTCGTATGGTCATCTTTGCTGCCGTGTGCTCGCTGATTGTTGCCGCGTGCAGCCCATCCGCGCCCGCGCCGCAGACTCCCGAAGCGCCTGGGCAGCCGCAGTCGGCGTCGGCCCCGGCAGCCCCTCCTGCTCCGCCTGCTGCACCTGAAAAGGTCAAAGTCGCGTTCGTGACCAACAACGCTTCCGACTTCTGGAAAATTGCCGAAGCCGGCACCAAGAAGGCCGCCGAAGAGCTTGGTTGCGAGGTCCTCTTCCGCATACCCGCGACCGGTAGCGCGCAGGAACAGCAGCAGATTATGGAAGACCTCATTGTAAAGGGAGTCTCGGGCATCGCGATCAGCCCCAACGATCCCGCGAATTGGACAGATACCCTTAATGAGTTCGCGTCGAAGGTGAACCTGATTACGCAAGATTCTGACGCGCCCCAAAGCAATCGTGCCTGCTACATCGGCACCAACAACTACGATGCGGGCGTCGCGGCGGGTGAACTCCTCAAGAAAGTCCTTCCGAATGGCGGCAAGATCATGATGTTTGTCGGCAAGCTCGACGCGCAGAACGCCCAGGATCGCAAACGCGGTATCGAGGACACCATCAAAGACACCGGCATCACGGTTATCGACACACTCACCGACGAAACGGATCGGGCCAAGGCCATGTCCAACGCGCAGGATACGATTGTGAAATACCCCGACGTTGCGTGTCTCGTCGGCCTTTGGAGCTATAACGGACCTGCACTGCTGAACGCCGTTCGCGATTCTGGCAAGGAAGGTCAGGTCAAGATTGTGTGCTTCGATGAGGAAGAAGCGACCTTGCTCGGTGTGTCGCAGAAGGCCATCGAGGGCACGATTGTGCAGCAGCCTTTCGAGTTCGGTTACCAGAGCGTGAAGCTGATGAACCAGTTGGCCAAGGGCGACCGCTCCGGCATCCCCGAGAGCAAGCAGATTTTCGTGCCGGTGAAGACCATCACGGCGGAGAATGTGGAGGAATTCCGCGCCACGCTCAGCCAGCAGATTGGCCGATAAGTGAGAAAAGCACTCGGTCTTGCGGCACTGCTGGCGACTCTTGTTGTATTGACCTCCGCTTGGGAGTACTTTCGCGACGGAACACTGAGTCTATTGAGCGCGGAGAATATCCGTAATCAACTTACGTGGGTTGGCCTGTTCGGAATTCTCAGCCTCGGGCAGTCGCTTGTCATTATTACCGGCGGCATCGATCTGTCCGTCGGTAGCGTTGTTGCCCTGGTAGGCTGCTCCCTCGCCATGCTGCTCGACAGCGGTAAAGGCATGGACCCTGCCCTCGCCATTCCCATCGTCCTGGGATTGTCGGTCCTTATCGGAGTCTGGCACGGTTTTCTCGTTTCCAAAGTCCGCCTGCAACCATTCATTGTGACTCTCTGCGGTCTGTTCCTGTATCGCGGAGCCGCCCGTTTCATGACCGGCGACCGCAGCCAAGGCTTTGGCGGGGCCTATGCGGGCTTACGCGAGCTAGGAAAAGGGTTCGTCTTTGAAAACATCCCCATTCCTTTCCTGTTTCTCATAGGCTTGGCCATCCTTGTTGGGGCCTTTCTCCACCTTTCACCGCAAGGACGACACTTGTTCGCCCTGGGGGCAAACGAAGAGAGTGCCCGCTTCAGCGGCGTGAATACGGACCGCCTTAAGATGGCGGCTTACGTCCTCTGCAGCCTGCTCTCGGGTTGGGCCGCGATCCTGCTGGCGTTCAAGGTGCCTTCCATCGGTTCCAGCGACTTTGGCAATTTTTACGAACTGTACGCGATAGCGGGCGCGGTCCTCGGCGGATGCAGCCTGCGAGGCGGCTCGGGACATATCCTCGGAATCGCCATCGGCGCGTCCCTGATCGTCCTGCTGCGGAATATCGTCGTTATCTTGGGCATTCCAAGCCAAATGGAGTATGTTGTTATCGGCAGCGCAATCTTGATCGGCGTCGGTCTCGATGAGGTGTTTTCCCGAAAAAGGCAAATCCGAACGCGCACGAGCTAACACGCGATGACAAAAGCAAATCACTCCGACCGCGACAAGGAACCCATGCTCTACGAGTATTCCGGCTATCTGAAGACAATTCTTAAGGCGCCCGATCCCGCGGTACGCGATAGCCTTGACCACATCGAGTTCTCGGGAGACGACCTCGCGCACTGGACCACCCGAGACATCGCTTCGGATCGTGAGTGGAAACGCATCCCAGTGCATCGCGCGCGCACCGACGAAGGAGTCCGTCTCGTAGGACGTTTCGAAGACGTGCGCAAAATGGATACGATCCCATCCGACGAGCCCAGCTTCTGGGTCCCCCTTGGTTCGCTGGGGTGGTCAGATTCGCGCCTTCCCATCGATACCACGCGGCTGCCTGTTGCGGAAATCACGTATCGTTGTACCAGTGAAAACGCCCACCCTTCATGGGTGTGGACCTATCCCGGCGGTATCCACATCGATGCGCTGCCGCGTTCGCCACAGTGGAAGACACTGGCGATGCTGATTCCTCACGGCGGATTTCCGGCCGTCCTCGAGCAAGTGATCTTGCGTCTCTACTCCACCACGCGCACCACGGAGTCGTTCGAGATTGCTTCCGTTCGGTTCCGCGCCCTATCAAAAGCGGAGCAGAAGGCGTACAAGAAGGACCAGGAAGTCCTCGGCGCTGAGGCAACTCCCAAGCATTACCCCGTGCTCGACAGCTTTCTCCCGCTGGGCGTCTGCCTCAACATGGACACCGTTCGGCGTAACGCGGAACTGCTCAGCATCTCGCTTTCGGAGTATTGGTCGCTCACCCTTGAGGACGTCGTCACTCATCACCACAACACCCTGCTCATCGAGAGTATCGCGGGCGTAACGCCCCACGAGTGGCGCGAACTCATGAATTATGCCGAGCAATTTGGCGTAAAGCTGGTCCTCGTGTATGACTTCCCCCTCGGCGATGACGTCCTGCTCCTTCAGGACGCCGTGGATACCTTGATCAAACCGTTTGCGAACTCCCCGGCCATCCTGAGTTGGATGCTGCGGCGCGAGCCGCCCGAAGACGATTTCCAGCATATGCTGCGCGCGAAAGCGCTGGTTGAAAAGGCGGATCCGAATCATCCAGTCAGCATCATCACTCGCCAGCCGAGCAATTTCCCCCTGTACGCGCCGCATTTCTCCGCAGCCGGAATCAGCAATTTCTCTTCCCACACGCCGTGGGAAATCGGTCACATCGTGGGTACGCATTACGCGCTGTGCCCCGGTCAGCAGTTCTGGATGATGGGTCCATCGTTTATTTACGCCACGGACACGCCGGAATGGAGCACCTGCCCCGAATTGCGGCTAATGATTAACCTGGCGTTTGCCCACGGTGCGCGCGGATGGTTCAATTACACGTACCACAACGACCCAATCTGGATACTTGGCAGTATTCAGCGGTCGCTCACTGGGCCATTCCTGACCTTCAGCGATCTCTGGCTGGAACTCGATCGCAACATGGAGCGGCTCAATGCCCTTGCGCCAATGTTGCTGGCCGCAAAGCCTGCGCCCATGCCCAAAGACTGGTACGCCGCAAGCGTGCCTTCTCAGGATTACGTGCAGCTTCCGGAAGGTGTCGATCCCGCAAGCTATTTCAGGCTCAAAGGCGCTGATTTCAATCTCTATTTTGTGGTGTCGAATGACGTGCGCGGCATGTCGGGCCTGCACATCGATGTCCCCGAGCACGCCTTGCGCGGCCGCGAAATCTTCGATATCACCGACTTTCTCGCCAATCGCACGTGGGAAGCCATGTACCGCAGGCGACATCTCGAAATGTTTCCGGGGCAAGCCCGCGCGCTGCTCGTCGCCGAACCCAAATCTGCCCGGTTCTGGCGCGACCGCATGGCCGAACGTCTCATCGAAGACGACCGGCGTCAGCTCTTCTTCAACTTAAGCCTGGCGCGCACCTATAGCCTGAACATCGAGCCTATCGAATATCTCTCCGAGAATCTCAGCGAAGATCCCATGCATGCGTTGGCCGCGATGGACAAGGCGCGAGACATGTTGATCGATCTTGTCTACACCACGTCAGCCATTCGCGATACCCGAAGCAAAATCATCGAAGCTAGCGCGGGCATCTGTGGTTGCGACGGCGTGCTTTGCCGCCTCATTAGCCGCGGCAAAGTCGATCTGGCAAAAGAATGGGGCATCAAAGTCATCCCACTTGCGCGCGAGCTAACCCACATCCGGCTGGAGTTGCGTCGTGGCCGAGGACAAGAAGTGCTTCGAATCTGCGAAGACCTTACCACGCGCGTGCTTCACCTGCTCGCGGAAATTCGCGCCCTGGCCTGATCGATTCCCTGACTCGTTTCGCACGATACGATTCGTCCAAACAGGTGGAATTCGAACATCGCGGCGATCAGAACGTCTCCACCTTCGTTCCTTCTTCTGTCACCTTCGTTGATTCCATAGACGACTTCAAATCGGGCAGATCGTAGAATGCAAGCGCATTGTGGACCGTATTCATCAACTGCTGCTTGGCATTTGGCGTGCGCACCACTTCCGACCAAGAGGGAATCCCGTTACGAAGCGTTAACGAAGCGAACAACCCGTCCTGCAATGCCGCCGCATGAAGCGCCGGCACCGTTGCTCCGCCTACAGCCACCAGGTTCACCGGGCCGTCTTCCGGAGCCTGCACCGCGCAATAGCGTACACACGCGTAAATGTCTTCCGCCCACATCCCCACGAGCGAACGCCGCAGTTGATAGGCGCGAAAATAGTCTGGCCAGCCCTTGCCAATGAGTTCGCCCCAATCCTTTGACTTCTCGACCGCTTGAGTTTCTCCTATTCCACGAAGATCGACCGCCAACACCGCGTTTCCTTCGCGAACCAGCGTCGCGATAGGCCCATCGGGCTGCGCGTCGGCTGCCTTGCCTTCGCCGTTGCAGTAAATGACCCAGCCCTTTGCGGCGCCGCTCGGACGGAACACCAGCGCGGGCAGGACAATCCCGTCTTCGGGCTTCAACAGCACTCTGTCTATCGATGCACCATCGACCTTCAGCGGCCCCGCCTCAGTGATGGCCGGCGATGCTATCTCCTCGTATCGTTTCGCGACGATAAGTTCACGGACTCTGCTAATTGCGTCAGCCTTCGGTGTGGCCTTCCAGAATCCCTCGCGTTGCGCCGCCAGTCTGGACTCGCGTTCCATGTTCACATCGAACAACGAGCGCGCGCCTTCCATCCACATCACCTGGCCTTCCGGCGAACACTGGATCTGCTCGGGAGTCAACACCGCAAAGTCCGGTTCCGTGATGACCGTATCGACTCCCTTCAGCCAGCGCGACATCCACCGCAGAATTGCTTCGCGTTGCGGTTTCGCGAGCCCGTGCTCGCCGGGGGCTTCCATCAAGTCCATCCGTTCCGGGAAACCCAATTGCGTGTAGACCCGTTTCGCTTCTCGGAACGAGGTCCACGTGCCCGTGATGTCGAAGAAATCGCCAGTCGCCGTACACAACAGCGTCGGCCGTGGCGCGCGCATGATCGCGAAATCCGCGTGCTCCAACCCTTGCGCAACCTGCCCGTACATATCCTGCTCCGCATCCTGAGGTCCTTGTGTCGCCCACAGCCGTTCAAAGGACGTGATGTAGCAGCTCGGAGCGGCGCACGCAACGCGCTCGTCCATCGCCATAATGTAACTGGTCAGTGTTCCGCCACCGGAGTTTCCAGTGCAACCAATCTTGTCCTTGATGATGTCGTCGCGGCTCTGCAAAAAGTCGATTGCGCGCATTCCATCCCAAATGAAGTACATGGCCGTGCTCGTGCCGGTCAGGATCGCGCCCGTGCCCACAAGGGTGTGGTGTATGGTCGTGCCGTAGCGGGGCTTCTTGTCGTCTCTGAAGAAGTAATACCGCTCGCCCTGCCCCTCTGGGTCGTAAATAAATGCAGCCATGCCGTTCTTCGCCAACTGAATCGACAGGCGTTGATAGGCCTCACTCCCTTTCCCGTCAACGCTGTGTCCACATGGCACGATAACACCAGGAAACGGCGCGGTGACACCCACCGGAAGAAACAACACGCCCGTAACGTAGACGCCAGGCATCGTCTCGATGATGTACTTTTCGTAGCGGTAGCCGTCTCCCTCGCCTTCGCCCGTCTTGCGAGAATTCAACGGAGTGCGCTCCGGCCAGCCGCCCAAGGTCTGCGTGTAGAAATCCTTCGCGGCCTGCTGATGTGCCGCAATGCTCTCCTGCGTGGCGATCGTCTGGGCAAATCCCGCCCGGCGTTTGTCGAAGACCTGTGCCGCCTTCCCGTCCAGGTACCGGGACATCATCTGCGAAGCAGGCTGTCCGTCGATGGTGACGTCCAGGACGTCGAGCTCACCCGCTTGAGCTACGAACCCGCACACACACAGCAACGCCAACAACCGCATGACCATCCCCTTTCGATCCCCGTGTAGTCTCTCCGTTAGCGCGAAGAGTATGAGGCATTATACTCACACCCTCGCCAAGTGTCGCGGCCATTTGCGGGAAATGTCCAACCAGAAGTGCATGTGTCTCCATGATTCAACTTTGCGAAGCGCAGGGGTATTACGAGTGCCATTGGGCGAATGCTATCGCCATGCTTCCTGAAAGCAAGACAACGCCTGCACTGACGGCGGGCGCGTATTTTGACACCCATGTCAATCGACTGTTCTTGCCCAATGCGTTCACACTGATGACGACGGCCACGCCTATCCCGACGAGCGCCAGCGCAAGTCCAATGCTGAATCCCAATACCGTGAGCATTCCCATCGCAGCCTTGCCGATGCTTAGCGCGAGCAACATCACCGTCACCGATGCCGGACACGGAATCATACCGCCGGCAGCCCCAAACGCCAGTATTTGGAGTATTCCCGGACGTTCGCCGCGTTTTGCGTACTCCGGCAATGTCGCCGCATGCGCGCGCGCGTGCTCGTCTTCATCCATGTCGTCATGGTCGTGGTGATGATTAGCATGGCCGTGGTGGTGATGATGCTGGTGGTGATGATTAGCATGGCCGTGGTGGTCGTGGTGGTGATGACCGTGGTGTCCGTGATCATGGTCATGGTCATGGCTGTGGCAATCACCGTCGTTATCGGCCCTTGCGCAATCCACCTGCCCGCGGTTCTTCAACCTGCGAGGCCACCGTTTCCACAACATCCAGGCGCCCAGCACGATCACGATTGCTCCGCTGCCCACCTGCAACCAATACATGGCGCGATCGGCAAACGCTTCGCGGCCCACCCAAAGCGCCAGCGCCGCCAGCGCAATCACCACAATACTGTGAGTTCCGGCCACCGAGATCCCAAGCAATACGGCATCGCGCTTCGTGCCTTTGATCCCTATCAGGTAGGCTGCTGTCAGTGTTTTTGCATGACCGGGTTCCAGCGCATGCAGCGCCCCCAGCAGCAATGCTGTCGGGAAATACACCAACGTCAACGCGGATTCCATGATCTTTTCTCCATTGTCTGTTGCGCGCCGTTCATGGCCACGCGACCTGTGCTCGGGTCTTGTTCGATGACTTAACCCGCGGGAGATCCCCACAGCCATGAATCACTTCAAATACGATCGGATAACGTCGAGCAATTGATCCGTAGCCTGCTCCTGCTCGGCAGTTAGCTTTTTGCCCGGTGCGTGCACGTGAAACCGCAAGTGACCCTCTACGATCTCGTACATCAGCCCGTTGATGGCCCCGCGGCAGGCGGCCAGCGTCTGCAGCACGTCGTAGCACTCCTGCTCGTTTTCGAGCGCCTTCGCAATCGCGTCGACCTGACCGCGAATGCGGCGGACTCTATTCAGCAACTTCTTTTTGTATTGCACCGTGTGCGACATACAGCCGTACTCCTTCTAAATACTGTAGGGGAGTATAGTATTTTGCGAACACATTCGCAACCCGCCTCGGCCCACCCACCCGGTCACCTTCAAAACGCCAGCCAGGTTCCCGTTCGCACCTGCTTCCGCTTTCCATGTATAGTCTTTCCAACCAACAGGAGTAGTCCGATGCAGCACCGATCCGGCGTCATTTCTCGAAGGACATTCTTGGGAAGCATGATTCTCGCAGCGGGCGCATCCGCTGGTTGCGCTACCGCCGCAGGTTCGAATCGGAAGCGTTCAAAGCTCATCGGCTACACCCGCTATCGCACCAACCTTCCTACGCGATTCGCCAATCAAATCACGATGCGCGCTCACGTGGTCGGAATCGACGGATCTTCCCCGCGCCCGATTGCAGAGTCGTTAACGGCAGAGCCCAACTCATGGACGCAGTTTGCAGGCTGGACCCCCGATGGCCGCCAAGCCGTCATCGGCCGCGGCTGGGAGACTCCGGAGAATGCCGCTTGGGAAGAAGAGAACAAGACCTTCCGGATGACCCAAGACTGGCTCTATGACACGTACTTTCTCGACATGACTTCAGGCAATCTAGTCAATCTGACCGCGGTCGAGCGCGTGTCAAACTACAACGCCGGTATCATCTTTGTGCCGGACGACAACAACACGCTGGGCTTTACCGCGCTCATCAACGGCATTTCGCATCCTTTTCTTATGGACCGTGACGGCCGCAACAAGCGCGATGTCTCTCAGGGTAAGGATGGCTTCTCATACGGCTTCAGCGCCTCTCCCGACGGGCGTTTCATCGCTTACCACAAGGATTACCAAGTTTACGTCGCAAACAAGGACGGTTCCGAGCCTAAACAGATCGACACCGGGAATCCCTTCAATTTCTGTCCCCTGTGGTCTCCGAGCGGCGAATGGCTCATGTTTGTTTCCGGCGAGCACTACAATTGCCACCCAACCATTGTGCATCCGGACGGAACAGGCTTGCGTAAGCTCGCCGACCGCGGCGGATACGAAGGTGTCACCCCAGTCATCGACGTCTTCGATTTTCACGGCGGCAGCAGCGACGTCCCGGTGTGGTCCATCGATGGCGCGTCCATTTATTACACTGCGCGCGTGAACGACGCCATCGAACTCATGCGTGTTTCGGTTGACGGGCGTATCGAGCAACTCACCCGCAGCAAACCCGGCGTGGCGCATTACCATCCAAAACCATCGCCAGACGGCAAATACTTGGCATTTGGATCTAACGAAAGCGGCCCACGCCGCCTCTATGTGTCCGATCTCGATGCTGCGGAGCCGCAGCCTATTACGCCTCGCGAGGAAGGATTCGGAGCCATGTGGCTCCACTGGCAGCCCTGAGTTCCGCTCCAGCGTCGAGCGCATCACCAGCCGAGCGATCGGACGCGGCCGCGCTAGGCTCTTCTCTGGTTTGGGGCGGCGATTAACGGTCCGTTCTTTCTTGATCGATTAGGTCCCTTCGATCGCTTTGGTCCTTTCTCTTCCCCTCACCCTCCCAAACAAGGTAGAATGTCCGCTTGTTACGATCACGCAAGGAGTCTCCCATGGCCTCTTCCAAAGGGCTCGCTATTGTCCTCGTGGAGAACATCTACGAGAATCTCGAGTTGCACTATCCGCGCCTGCGTCTGCAAGAAGCAGGGTATGACGTAAAGGTGGTCGGTCCCACAAAAGGCGAGACCTACGGTTCGAAAGAGGGCTATCCTGCGGTTGCCGACCTGGCATTCGATGAAGTCAATCCGCAGCATGTCCGAATCCTGGTCGTGCCTGGCGGGTTCGCGCCCGACAAGCTTCGACGCTATCCGGCCTGTCTCAGACTTGTCTCTGAGGCATGGAATGCAGGCGCTATTGTCGGTTCTATTTGTCATGCAGGCTGGGTGCCCATCAGCGCGCGCATCGTAAAGGGCAAGCGCATGACCAGCGTTAATGCCATCAAAGACGACTTGGAAAATGCCGGGGCCATTTGGGTCGACGAACCGTGTGTTACCGATGGACGCATGGTGTCTGCTCAAGTTCCCAAGGACTTGCCTGCCTTTATGAGCGCCATTCTTGAATTAGGGGAAACGCCATGACCGCCGAAGATCTCTGGAGAGAAAACCTCGACCTTGCCATGGCGTGCTTCGATCACCCGTTTGTGCAGGGTATCGCATCCGGCGCCTTGCCTCCGCAGCGTTTCGCTCGCTATATGGAGCAAGACGCGTATTTCCTCGATGCATTTGCCCGAGCCTACGCACTCGCGCTTGCCAAGAGCCCGGACCGCGAAGGCTTTTTTGTGTTGAAGGATCTGATGGACGGCGTGCTGGAGGAACTGAAGCTGCACCAGGAGATTGCGCAACGCCACGATCTCAACCTTGAGCCGCGACCCGACCCTGCGACCCTTGCGTATACCGATTTCCTAATGGGTGTCGCGGGCATCTCTCCCATCGGCGAGATTATCGCCGCCGTGACTCCGTGTATGCGCCTTTACGCGTGGCTCGGGCAAGAACTTGCCCGGCAACTTGCTCACGACAGTCCGTACCGCGATTGGGTCATTACGTATAGTGGCGCCGAATTCGAATCGCTGGCCCGTCGCGTGGAGGACCTGCTGGATCGCTACGCCGTGCGCACCGAGCGCGTTCGAAGCAACTACCGCCGAGCCATGGAATTGGAACTGAGTTTTTTTGACGCCGCCTGGCACAAGTAGCCGGCGGACTCCAGGGGATTCCCTATTCGCCCAGCGGTACGCGCGAGATTTGTCCCGTGAAACTTCGCACCAAAGTTACTCTTGTCATCGTGATCGTATTTGCAGTGAGCGCTGTCATCTTGGCAAGCCTGCAAGTGTGGTGGGTCGACACGCTTCTGATCCGTCAGACCAATGAACGCATGGCTCTTAACATCCGTTCCGCATGGCAGGTGCTTGACGACCAGAAACGATTGCTCGCCACGATCGCCGCTTTCCTCGTTGATACGAAGACCGTCGCTGATTGGCGCGAAACCGGCCCGGAGGCCCTTCACAAGCGCCTGACCGAGCAGAAGATGCGATGGGGCCTCGATATCCTCGCCCTGCTCCAGCCCGACGGCACCGTATACGTCCGGAGTCTCTCCACGGAGGTTGGGGACAAGCTTGGCGGCCAACCCCTTGCAGATGCCCTATCCGGCAAACGACCGACCACAGGCTTCCTGCACTTCGACAGCGCAGCCGTCGCTCGGGAAGGAGTCGCGTGGGTCCAGCGATGCACCTTGCCCGATCACGACGGCTCCGGTCTTGTGCTTTTTGCGGTCCAGCCTATTGTGGAACAGAAGGGCGGCGACCCGACGGCCTATGTCTTTGCGGGCATCCTGCTCAACCGCGCGGAAGCGCTTATCGACGAAATCCACCAGAATATCTTCTCCGAAAAGACATACAACGGCCGCTCCGTGGGGACAGTCACCATCTTCCTCGGTCCTACGCGCATATCGACGACGGTCCGGCTCAGTGATGACCGGCGCGCCCTCGGCACGAAAGTGTCGGAAGAGGTCAAAGAGCAAGTTCTCGACAAGGGGCAGCCATGGACCGGGCCCGCAAAGGTTATCGACGAATCCTACCTTTCCTGCTATGAACCCATACGCGATCCGGTTGGCGGCGTCATCGGAATGCTGTACGTGGGGGAACTCGAACAGATCTACCGTGACATTGAATCCGAGACGGTGATCACCATCGTTGCCGTCGTATTCGCGGTCATGGCCCTCGCCCTCTTCGTCAGTTACGTCGGGGAGCGTGGGGTGTTGCGACAGGTTGTCGCGCTTGACAGAGCCACGCAGCAATTCGCAAGAGGCGATCTGACGGCACGCGCCGAAATCAGGAGCAGCGACGAAATCGGCGCGCTTGCTGAGTCCTTCAATGCGATGGCCGAACAGATCGAAAACGACCACACGCGCCTGATGTCGCAGAAACTAGCCACCGACACCGCAAACAAGAACTACCTCGATATGCTCGGCTTCGTCACGCACGAACTCCGAAGCACGATTAGCGCAGCACTCTTCAACGCCGCGTTGCTCAAAGACGGTTCGTACGGCGAATTGACCCCGGATCTGAAGGAAGGCATCGACAGTATCGACGCTAGCCTTGCCTATCTCCTCGAAATCACCGGCAATTACCTCCAACTCTCGCGTATCGAGCGCGGTGACCTTGTGGTCGTCAAATCCAAAGTCCCCCTGCTCAAATCCGTCATACAACCGACTCTCGACCACTACGACCGCCTCCTTTCAGACCGTGGCATGCGCGTCGAAGTCAATGTCCCCTCCGAATTCACCCTGGAAGGCGACGTAAATCTCCTCCGAATGGTCTACGACAACCTGGTCGGTAATGCCATCAAGTACGGCAAGACGGGAGGGCGCATCGTCCTCGACGCTCGTGTCGAAGGAAGCCACGTTGTACTTGCGGTGTGGAATGAAGGTAAAGGCATCCCAAAGGCTCTGTTGCCCGTCCTTTTCCAGAAGTTCCAGCGTCACGATGTTGACGAAACCACTGGGCGCAAAGGCACCGGCCTCGGCCTCTTCATCGTGAAACAAATTGTTACCCGCCACGGCGGTATCATCACGGTCGACTCCAAGGAAGGCGTCGACGTCCGCTTCGCGATTTCGCTCCCGAGTTGACTGCCGCGCCCTTTCTTCGCCACACTTACCGCTCTATGCTTAAACTATCTGAAGAGAAGCGGCTCGAAATCGCGGTATGCCTTGCGCTCGTCGCCGGCACGCTTATCGTCTTTGGACAAGTCGCCAACTTCCAGTTTCTCAATTACGATGACGATGCCTATATCACGGCCAACCCCGTCGTGCTCCAAGGCCCGACTTGGAATGGCATCAAGACCATTTTCACACAGCCTCAAAACTCCGGCTGGAACCCCCTTACGACCATCACCCACATGCTGGACGTCAAGATATTTGGTCTCAATCCACGTTTCCACCATCTCATCAATGTCTTCTTCCACTGCGCCAACGTTGCATTGGTCTTTCTCATATTACGTAAAACCACCAATGGCGTCCTGCAGAGCGCCGCTGTCGCCGCGCTGTTCGCCATTCATCCTTTGCATGTGGAACCCGTCGCCTGGATCTCCAGCCGCAAGGACGTCCTCAGCACTCATTTCTTCCTGATGACCCTGCGCTTCTACATCGACTACGCGGAACGCGCGCGCAAACGCGACTACGCGCTCGCCGTCTGGCATTTCGCTTGCGCCCTCATGGCAAAACCCATGGTCGTAACCCTGCCATTCGTTCTCCTTCTTCTTGATTATTGGCCCCTGCGCCGCACGCGCGCCCTTCCAGGCGACAGCGCAATGGAAGTGCGCTCAACGCGACGCTTAATCGTGGAGAAGATTCCCTTCTTTATCCTGACCATCGCCGGGTGTGCCGTCACCTACTGGGCACAGAGTTCCGGCGGGGCTGTGCGGGACATGCAGGAATTCACATGGACACAACGCATTTCCAATAGCATCGTTTCTTACGCAATGTATCTTGTCAAGACTGTCTGGCCGACCAATCTCGCGCCCTTCTACCCCCATCCCGGCGCATACCCCATCACCTGGATTGTCGCCTCTGCCGCTCTGCTGCTCGTCATCACGATCGTTGTGTACGTACGCCGAAATTCAGCTCCCTACCTCGTTACGGGCTGGCTCTGGTTCGTCGGCACGCTTGTCCCTGTAATCGGAATCATTCAGATAGGAAGTTTCGCGCGCGCTGACCGTTACACGTACTTGCCTCACATCGGTCTATTCATCGCAATCGTGTGGGCGGTTGACGCACTCGCGAAACGCACCAGCCCGAAATTGCGCGTGCCGGCGCTGTCCGCGGTGTCTGCGGTCGTCTTTGTCCCCTTTTTGGCGATCAGTTTCGTCCAAACCATGCATTGGCAAAACACGATTTCCCTCTGGGAACATACGCTGAAAGTGACGACAAACAACGCGGTCGCTCACAATAACCTCGGCGTGGCCTATCTGCGGCGCGCTCCGACATGGCCCGAACCTGAACGCCGCAACCAGGACTTGACATCAGCCATCGAGAATCTTGAGGCCGCGGTTAGGATCACGCCTTCCTATGTCGACGCGCTCAATAATCTCGGAGTTGCCATGGACAATGCGGGGCAGCGCGATAAGGCGCGCCAGCGTTTCCTTGAAGCCGTCGCCATAGATCCCAACTTTGGCGACGCGTATGTCAATCTCGGCAACCTGGCCGCCGCAGCAAACGACTTCGAAGCCGCGATCCAGGAATATGACAAGGCGATCTCCGTAAATCCCGGCGACGGACGCGCCTACTTCAACAAAGGGCTTGCACTTGAGCGACTCAGCAGAGTATCCGAATCTGCCGAGATGTTTTCGCAAGCCTCAATCCGCATGCCTGGGAACGCTGTCGCCCACGCGAAGCTGGCCTCACAGCTAATCGCCATCGGACTGATGGAACGCGCCATGCAAGAGTCGCAACGCGCCATCGAGTGCGACCCCAATTATTTTGAGGGGTACTACAACCTAGGGCTCATTTACATGTACATGAATCGGCAGGAGGATGCCATTGCCGAGTTTCAGAAGTCCGTTGACCGGTACCCCGACCACATGCTCTCGCATGCGACCATGGCGGGCCTTCTGATGAATCTGAATCGGCGCGAGGAGGCCGCAAAGCACTTTGAAGAAACCCTGCGTATCAACCCCAATCACGTAGCTGCGCAGCGGTATCTTCAAATGCTCAAGCGTCCCGGACGCGTAAAGAAACCGTCTCAACCTTCGTCGCCCCAGACCACTCCCACTCCCGTACCGCAGCCTGCGCCTCAGCCCTAATCGGCACGAGTCCGTATATCTTGTTTAAACGGCGCGTCCCGTTCACTACCGCCAGGAGTCCGTTGTATTCAAACAAACATGCGGTATAATTGTGCCGTTCGCTCTCCGCTGTACTCGGCGCACAGGGACACACCGCGCCTCCGCTTTCCTTATGAGGGGTATTGGCTTCGCTTGAAGCGCCAATACGGAGTTCTCTGTCCATGCCCGTTTGCCCAGCCTTTGACACCACCGCTGTATCTCTTCATAGATGCGTGAAGCCCTTCTGGTGGTTCATCTTCGCAATCACGGCAGCCGCCTTTGACCTTTCCGTTGCTAGCGCGACCACCCTTTATGTCGCTACCAACGGCAACGACGCGTGGTCTGGCACGTTGCCCGAACCAAACATCTCTGGCACCGACGGCCCCCTCGCGACACTCACCGGCGCACGCGATGCCCTTCGCGTCTTGCGCGGACTGGGTGCGCTCACCACCCCAACGGACGTCCTCATCCGCGGCGGCGAGTATGTGTTGTCTTCTCCCGTCGTGTTTGCGCCACAAGACAGCGGCACCGCTTCCGCTCCGATCGCGTTCGCGGCCTATCCGAATGAGACGCCCGTCTTCACGGGCGGCGTGCCTGTCACCGGCTGGGTGCAATCCGGCTCCGTGTGGACGGCCAATGCCCCCAATGCATGGGGCGGCACGTGGGACTTCACCGCGCTTTGGGTCGACGGCAAACGCGCGACACCTGCGCGCACGCCGAACTCCGCCCATGATGCGGGCGACTACCCGACCGATAACGACTTCTATTTCGAGGCAGGTCAATTCACCGACGACGACGGATTCGGCAACCAAGTCCCCAGCAAGATTCGCTTTCAATACCGTCCCGGAGACCTTCAGAACTGGCCTTCGCTCAGCGATGCGCACGTCGTTGTGTTTCACGCATGGGCCACGTCGCTGCTACGCGTCAGCGCCCTGGACGAGGCAAACCATATCGTGACGTTCACGGGGCCTTCGGCGTGGCCATTTGGCCAGTGGCGCTCGGACCAGTGGTATTACGTCGAACACCTGCGCGAGGCCCTCGACACACCCGGCGAATGGCACGTCAACCGCGCCACCGGCCTCGTCACGTACATGCCCCGCGACGGCGAAAACATGGCTACGGCGAAAGTTGTCGCCCCCGTTGCGCAACAACTACTTCTATTGCAGGGCAATCCCGCCACCGGACAGTTCGTCTCTTACCTCACGTTTCGCGGCCTTGCGTTTCGCCACACCAACTTGCCGATACCTGCTGCGGGATTCACCGACGGTCAGGCGGCTGCATCTACCAATGCCGCTATTGAAGCGACTGGCGCGCGCAATTGCATTATCGACCGCTGCGAAATCATGCACACGGGCAATAACGCCATTTGGTGGCGAAGAGGTTCTCAAGACAACGCGCTTTCGCACAGTGAACTCTACGATCTCGGCGCGGGCGCTGTGCGTATCGGCGAGACGACCACTCCTCCTACCTCCAACGAAGAGACGCTGCGCAATGTAATCGACAACAACTACATTCACGACGGCGGCCGCATTCTGCGATCCGGTGTCGGCGTGTGGATTGGACGCGCCTCCTACAACACCGTATCTCACAACGAAATCTCCGACTTTCGCTACACCGGTGTATCCGTCGGATGGCTCTGGGGCTACGCCTCGTCCACCGCGAACAACAACATCATCGAATACAACCATATCCACGAAATCGGCAAACGCCAGCTAAACGATATCGGCGGCGTTTACACACTCGGCGTGTCTCCGGGCACCGTCGTCCGCAACAACCGTATCCACGAAGTCTTCTCCAACCCCAAACTCTACGGAGGCTGGGGCCTCTACACCGACGAAGGCACGACCGGGGTCCTCTTCGAAAACAACGTTGTCTACAACACCGAAACGGGCGCCTTCCATCAGCACTACGGACAGAACAACATCGTCCGCAACAACGTTCTTGCTTTCTCCACCAATGCTCAAGTCATGCGAACCCTCAACGAGTCCGGCCATTCCTTCAACTTCGACCACAATATTGTCTATTTCAATAACGGCGAACTCCTCGGTGGCAACTGGGCCGATGACCATTTCGCTTTTGACTACAACCTGTATTGGGACGCCTCAGGCCGCCCCCTCGACTTCGCCGGACGCACATGGGCGCAATGGCAAGCGGCAGGCATGGATCTCCACTCGATCAACGCGAATCCTCAATTCACCGATCCCGACGCCGCCGATTTTTCGCTCGCTACGGGCAGTCCCGCCCTTGCGATGGGCATTACATCCATTGACACCTCGGCCATTGGGCTTTATGGCGAACAAGAATGGATCGAGAAACCCCTTGGCATCGTTCGTCCTCCCTTCGAACCGCCTGACCTCTCCAAAATCAACGAAGACTTCGAGACGACCGCCCTCGACAGTGTTGCCCTCAATGCGGGCACCCACGGCGAAACCGACGGCGCCTACGTCCGTGTCACGGATGAACTGGCCCACTCCGGCGCCCGTTGCTTGAAGTTTGTCGACGTTCCCGGCCTCCCGCAGACATTCTATCCATACGTCGACTACACGCCCATCGCCACCGACGGCATCGCCCACGGGAGCGTCGCCGTCCGCTTCAGTCCCGGCGCGT